>NZ_WEKR01000031.1:0-47537 GCF_024105395.1 Paracoccus sp. 08
CCCTGCGCGCATCCCCGCAAGGCGGCGTACGTCTTCAACGCGCCAGGAAGACCGGCACGCGCGCCTGTTCCAGCATGTTGCGCGTCGCACCGCCCAGGATCGCCTCGCGCAGGCGGGAATGGCCATAGGCGCCCATCACCACCATGTCGGCATCGACCTCTATCGCGCGGCGGTTGATCTCGTCGCTGATGCGGGGGGCGGTGCGGGCCAGCACCGCGATCTGGGCGTGGACGCCGTGCCGCGTCAGCATCTGCGTCAGCGCCCCCCCCGGATCGGAGCGTTCCGGCCCGCTGCTGCGCGGATCGATGCAGGTCACCTCGACCATCTCGGCGGCGCGCAGCAGGGGCAGGGCGCGGCGGATGGCGGCCAGGGCCTCGGCGGACTGGTTCCAGGCGACCAGGATGCGGCGGGGCGCGGCAACCGGCTCGCAGCCCTGCGGCAGGACCAGGACGGGGCAGGCCCCCTCGAACAGCGCGGCCTCGGTGATCAGTTCGGCGTCGCCGGGCTGGCCCTTGGCATAGGGGCTGGCCAGGATCGCCAGGTCCGAGAACCGCGCCCGCAGGCCCACCAGCGATGCGATGCCCAAGGACTGGGTCACCGCGGCCTCGCAGGACCAGCGCAGGTCGTGGGACGCGGCCATGCGGTCGCGCACCTTGCGGTCCAGCGCATTGGCATCGGTCAGCGCGCTGTCGATCGCCTCCTGCCATCCATAGGACGTGCCGCCGGGAAAGAAGTACCCGGCCTGGCTGTGGTCTATGCCCAGGCAGAGGATATCCAGATGCGCGTCATGCGCCGCGGCAAGCGCCGCGGCATCGTCCAGCTGCAGCACCTGGGACGGGTGGCTGAGGACTGTCAGGATCGTCTTGTAGGCCATAATCGCCTCCTGTTGCGGATAAGCCATCGTAGCGGTGCGGAGCGGGCGGCGCCTTGATCCTGATCAAACCCCGCGCGATGCGCAGCAGCGAAGGGACGCCGTCAATCGTGCCGCGGGGATCCATCAGGACGCTTGTCACGGCCGCGCGTTGGCCCTAGCAGCGCGCCGGCCCTGGTCGCGGGCGATGCGGGGCGCAGCGCTGGCAGCAATGATGGAGCGATGCAAGAGTGCCGCGTCATCACGGATCCTGCCGTTCCGACAACGGTGGCGGCATGGGCACAGACCTGCCGCCTGGTTCATGACCTTGGTCCAGGGCCGTTCCGCATGTCGCATGTGGCGGCAGGCCGGTCCGGACCCGGCGGATGACCCGGTCACAGACCCGAACGGGCCGCCCCGTCGCCGGGCTATGCGACCAGTTCACCGTGCAGCGAGTTGCGCTGGCTGCCGATGATGCGCACGGGGTGCAGGTCACCGATCTGGGCGCGGTCGGTGTCGACAAAGACGGAATGCAGATAGTCGGACTTGCCGATCATCTGGCCCGCCTCGCGGCCCGCCTTCTCGAACAGCACGTCGACGGTGCGACCGATCATGCCGTCCTGGACCGCATGCTGCTGACGGGTCAGCAGGGCCTGCAACTCCTGCAGGCGGGCGTCGGCCACGGCGGTGTCGACCTCGGGGCGGTCATAGGCGGGGGTGCCCGGACGCGGCGAATACTTGAAGCTGTAGGCCATGCCGAAGCCCACCTGTTCGATCAGGCGCAGGGTGTCGGCGTGATCCTGGTCCGTCTCTCCGGGAAAGCCGACGATGAAGTCGCTGGTCAGCAGGATGTCGGGACGCGCCGCGCGGATGCGGTCGATCAGGCGCAGGTACTGGTCCGCGGTGTGCTTGCGGTTCATCGCCTTGAGGATGCGGTCGCTGCCCGACTGCACGGGCAGGTGCAGATAGGGCATCAGCTGGGGCACGTCGCGATGCGCCTCGATCAGGTCATCTGCCATGTCGTTGGGATGGCTGGTGGTATAGCGGATCCGCAGCAGCCCGTCGATCTCGCCCAAGGCGCGGATCAGGGCGCCGAAACCGCCCGGGCCCCCATGCCAGCCGTTGACGTTCTGGCCCAGCAGGGTGATCTCGCGCACGCCGCGTCCGACCAGGTCACGGGCCTCGGCCAAGATGCGTTCGGCGGGGCGGCTGATCTCCGCGCCGCGGGTATAGGGCACCACGCAGAAGGCGCAGAACTTGTCGCAGCCCTCCTGCACGGTCAGGAAGGCCGCGGGCGCGCGCCGCGTTGCGCGGGGGGCGGGCAGGTGGTCGAACTTGTCTTCTTCGGGGAAATCGGTGTCGATGGCGGGCGCCTCGCCGCGCACCATGGCGGGCAGGCGGTGATAGGTCTGCGGCCCGACGACCAGATCAACCAGCGGCATCCGGCGGATGATCTCGGCCCCCTCGGCCTGGGCCACGCAGCCCGCGACACCGACCTTCAGGTCGGGGCGCGCGGCCTTCAGGGGCTTCAGCCGGCCCAGGTCGCTATACAGCTTCTCGGCCGCCTTCTCGCGGATGTGGCAGGTGTTCAGCAGGACCATGTCGGCGTCCGACTGATCCTCGGTCAGGACATAGCCCTCGGCGCCCATCGCCTCGGCCATGCGCTGGCTGTCATAGACGTTCATCTGGCACCCGTAGGTCTTGATGAACAGTTTCTTCGCGGCCGGGTTATGGGCGGTCATGTCATGCCTGTTCCTGAAGGTCGCGCAGCGGTACAGGAAATGCAGGCTTTTGGAAAGGCACGGGATGGAGAGCGACCTGACCACCATCCGCAACATCGGCCCCGCCACCGCGCAGGCGCTGATCGCGGCCGGCGTGCCGGACGCGGCGGCGCTGCGGGCGATGGGGGCGGACGCGGCCTATCGCGCCTTGATGGACGCCGGAGAGCGTCCGCATTTCATCGGATATTACGTGCTGCACATGGCGCTGCAGGGGCGGCCCTGGAACGACTGCAAGGGCGCCGAAAAGGCCGCCCTGCGCGCGCGGTTCGACGCGCTGGTGGCCGAGCGTCGCCCGATGACGGCGCTGGAGGCGGCGCTGGACCAGATCGGCCTGCGCCGCCCCTGACGGCCTACTGACCGGCGTTCTTGGTTTCGAACATCAGCCCCTTGGCGCTGCGCTCGGGAAAGCCCGGCCAATAGCTGTGGGTCGCATCTGGCGTGCCCGCGTCATCGACCGACCAGACCCCGTCCTCGGCATCGGGCACCAGGTCCAGGAAGGCGCCGCGATCCTCGCCCTTCAGGTGCTGGTCCAGGAAGGCCGTGGTGAAATGCTGCAGGACGTTGTTCATTCGCACGCTGTCCCAGACCGGATCGGCGTAATGGTCGAAGGGCGCGCGGCCCAGGGATTCCGAGAAGGCCCAGGCCTCGACCGGGGCGGGGATCGGGGCAGCGGCGTTGTGGTTGGCATGATCGAAGGTCAGAAGGTGCCGTGTCGCCGCGGTCGTCTGGTCGAAGATCTGCCGGATCGCGTCATAGATCGACACGTCGTCATCGCTGCCCGCGACCAGCAGCAGCGGCTTGGTCATGCCGGCCAGCCCGTCCGCGTCCCAGAACTCGTGCTGGCGGCCCCAGGGGGCGATGGCCACGATGGCCTTGACGCGCGGATCGACCAGGGCGGCGTGATCCTCGCTGCCCGCGGCCAGCCGGGACAGCAGCTTCTGCGGCGGGATGAAGCGTTCGGGCTCGGTCCGGTCGATGGCGGTCTGCGACAGGCCCGCGCCGCCAAAGATCATCGCGCCGTATCCGCCCATGGAATAGCCCACGACGGCCGCCGTGTCGGCATCGGTGATCGCGCCGATCTCGTCCTCCAGCCCGGCCATGCTGTCCAGCAGGAACCGCTGGTCCACCGCCCGGTTCACCAGGGTCGAGGCAAACGCCCCCATGTCGTCGTACGTGCTGTCGGGATGGTCTGCGGCGACCACGACGTATCCCTTGGAGGCCAGGTTCTCGGCCAGGTGGCTCATCAGGTAGCGGTTGCCGGGATAGCCGTGCGACAGGATGACCAGCGGGAACGACCCCTCGGCCGGTGCTGCGTCGCGGGCGGCGCTGCCGGTCAGGGTGGTGGGCGTGACACCATCGCGCAGGATCGTGTCATAGGTGGTGCCGGGTTCGGTGCCGTCGGCCGCAGGATACCAGATCTCTGCCTGCAGGGTGCGTTCCGCGGTGGGGGGCGTGCCCGTGGCGGTGGTCGCGATCACGTCGATGCGGTCCGGGTCGGTGAAGCTGGCGGCGCGCACGCCGACCGGATGCGGGCCGCGCGCGGCCAGTTCCGGCGCGTCGGGGCGGATCAGGTCGATGCGGTTTTCGGACAGGGCGGGGGCGGCGCAGGCCAGGGTGGCGGCAGCGGCCAGCATCAGGTGTCTCATGGGGGCTCCTCCGGCGGTTCGGGCGAACTGTGCCCCGGTTGCACGATCTGCACAAGCGTCCCCCATTGAACGCCGCCCGGCGCCCGGCTAGCCTGCCCCCAAGATCCGGCAAGGAGACCGACCATGACCACCCCGCAAAGCTGGGAAGCACGCGCCGACGAATACTCGCTGTACGGCTTCACCGACCTGCCAAGCGTCCACAAGCGCGGCGCCGTCGTCCTGACCCATGGCGAGGGCCCCTATGTCGTCGACGTGAACGGCAACCGCTATCTGGACGCCAATTCGGGCCTGTGGAACATGGTCGCGGGCTTTGACCACAAGGGCCTGGCCCAGGCCGCCAAGGATCAGTACGACCGCTTTCCGGGCTATCACGCGTTCTTCGGGCGGATGTCCGACCAGACCGTGATGCTGTCGGAGAAGCTGGTCGAGGTGTCGCCGTTTTCGCGTGGCAAGGTGTTCTATACGAACTCCGGCTCCGAGGCGAACGACACCATGGTCAAGATGCTGTGGTTCATGCATGCCAGCGAGGGCAATCCGCAAAAGCGCAAGATCCTGACGCGCTGGAACGCCTATCACGGCGTGACCGCCGTTTCGGCCAGCATGACGGGCAAGCCCTATAACGAGGTGTTCGGCCTGCCGCTGCCGGGCTTCATCCACCTGACCTGCCCGCACTACTGGCGGTTCGGAGAGGAGGGAGAGACCGAGGCGGCGTTCACGCAGCGCCTGGCGCGCGAGCTGGACGAGACGATCCAGCGCGAGGGCGCGGACACCATCGCGGGCTTTTTCGCGGAACCCGTGCAGGGCGCGGGCGGGGTCATTCCGCCGTCCGAGGGGTATTTCCAGGCAATCCTGCCGGTGCTGAAAAAGCACGGCATCCCGATGATCGCGGACGAGGTGATCACCGGGTTCGGACGTACGGGCAACACTTGGGGCTCGGTGACCTATGATTTCGTCCCCGACGCGATCATCAGCTCCAAGAACCTGACGGCGGGGCTGTTCCCGATGGGCGCGGTGATCCTGGGGCCGGAACTGACCGACCGCCTGCAGGCCGCCATCGACAAGATCGAGGAGTTCCCGCACGGCTTCACCGCGTCGGGCCACCCGGTCGGCTGCGCGATCGCGTTGAAGGCCATCGACGTGGTGATGAACGAGGGGCTGGCGCAGAACGTCATCGACCTGGCCCCGCGCTTCGAGGACGGGCTGCGGCAGCTGGCGCAGAATCCGAACATCGGCGAATATCGCGGCGTGGGCTTCATGTGGGCGCTGGAGGCGGTGCGCGACAAGGCGACCAAGACGCCCTTTGAGGGGCATCTGTCGGTCAGCGAGCGGATTGCCAACACCTGCACCGACATGGGCCTGATCTGTCGCCCCCTGGGGCAGTCGATCGTGCTGTGCCCGCCCTTCATCCTGACGCCCGCGCAGATGGACGAGATGTTCGAGAAGCTGGACAAGGCCTTGGGCAAGGTCTTTGCCGAGCTGGCCTGAGCGAGGGGCGGGGATGCGTTTCGGAACGATCGCCAGATGATACCCGCACGCTATGCCCCGATCCTGTTCGGCTTCTTCCTGTCGGGGCTGATGTCGTCGCTGGTGTCGGGGATCGCCACGGTCCGGGCGGTGGGTCTGTCCGACGGGGTCGCGGGGCTGTGGCTGGGGAACTGGCTGTCCAGTTGGGCGGTGGCCTTTCCGGCGGTGCTGGTGGTGGCCCCGGTGACGCGGCATCTGGTCGCGCGACTGACGCGGGCCTGACGACGACCCTGTCGGCGGTTGCGCATGGCGCGGGGGGCGCCTGCGGGTCGTAAGAACCTGTCCGGCCGACCGTGCGCCGCGATCGCCGTCCGGGCCGCGGGCCCGTGCTATCGCGACAGCCGCATCGGTTGACCCGTGGTGACCTGCGGTCCATCCGCGGTCATGCGGATCGCGACGGCGCCGCTGCGGCGGAGGCGTTTCGGGTCCAGCAGCAGGCAGCGCGGCTTGCCGTCGATGTCGACGGGTTCGGTCGCGACCACGATGCGGTCGGCACGACAGGCGGCGACGGCGCGGGTCCCCGACCCCTTTCCGGTCAGGTGCCAGACCTGCCAGCCGCCGGACAGGGCCGCCTGCCGGTCGCGGCGGTCGCCGGTCCAGGCCGGGCGGGCGGCGGCGGTTTCCTGGTCGGCCATGTCGCCGTCCTCCTGCAGCCAGGTCGAGACGACGAAGGCGCCGCCCGAGGGTTTCGAGATGGCGCGGCCCTCGGGGGTCATCAGGCCCACGGCCTCGCCCTCCGGCGCGATCAGCAGCAGCGGGCGGCGGGCAGTCATCCACAGCGCGGCGGCGGCGATCAGCAGCGTCATCGCCAGCACGAAGCCTGCCTGTGTCAGCACCCCACGCCGCGCCGCGGGGCGCCAGCAGAGGATGCCCAGCACCGCGCCAAAGCCCATCAGCGGCACCACGGCGGCGGGCGGCTTGGCCACACCGGTCACCGCCCCGCCCAGATCGGCCACGAATCGCGCGACCCAAAGCATCCATTCCGTGCCGATGCCCATGACCCACAGGGCCGGCGCCTCCAGCCCGACCAGGGCCAGGACGGCGCCGATGACGCCCGCAGGCATCACCAGCGTGCCCATGACCGGCACCGCCAGCAGGTTCGCCAGCAGACCGTATTGCGCCATGCGGTTGAAATGCGCCGCGGCGATGGGCGATGTCGCCACGGCGGCGATCAGCGACGACACGATCAGCATCGCCACCGGGCGCAGCCACCATGGCAGGCGCGGGGACACCCGCGCCCAGGGGCCATAGACCAGGATCAGGGCCACGGTGGCGGCAAAGCTCATCTGGAAGCCGGCGCTGACGACGGCCTCGGGCGAGTAGATCAGCACGATGGTCGCGGCCAGGGCGACCGTGCGCAGGGAAATTGCCCGCCTGTCGGCGATGATCGCGCCCAGCATGACGGCGACCATGATGAACGACCGTTCGGTCGCGACCCCGCCGCCGGACAGCCACAGATAGGCCGCCGCCGCCGCCAGCGCGATACCGGCCGCCCATTTGTGCATCGGTCGCGCCAGGCCGATCCCTGCGCCCTGCACCCCCACCAGGACCATGCGCACCGCGCCATAGACGAAGGCCGCCAGCATCCCCATGTGCAGCCCCGAGATCGAGATGATGTGGTAGAGGTTCGAGGCGCGCATCACCTCGTTCGTCTCCTCGGCGATGCCGGAGCGGTCGCCGGTCATCAGGGCCGAGGCCACCGCGCCGGCCTGTCCGCCGATGCGGTCCTGAATGGCGGCGCTGATCGACATGCGCGCCCGGTGCGCCCACCACACGCCCCCCTGCGGCGGCGCCACGGCCATGATCGGCGTGCGCGAATAGCCGACGGCGCCCAGGCCGTCGAACCATGCGAACATCCGAAAATCGAAGCTGCCCGGAGACGACGGCGCCGGGGGCGGGCCCAGATGCCCGGTCAGCATCACGCGCTGGCCCAAGGGCGGCAACGCGTCGTCGCCCATCAGCGACAGGCGCACCCGCGCGGGCGTGCGGTCGGGCGACAGGTCATGCAGCACGACGCCGTCCAGCGTCAGGCGCATCCGGTCGCGCCCCGACCGGTCGATCTGGATCACCCGCCCCTCGACCGGGCCGTAATAGCGCCATTCCAAGACCGGGGCCGCGACATGCGCGGCGCGGAACGCGACCGGGCCGGTGCCGGCGATCACGAAGGACAGCGCCAGTGCGGCCAGATGGACGGCATCGGCCTGAGGCCAGCCGATCCGGCCTCGGTCGGCCCAGAGGGGCGCGTGGCGTGCGATGGTCAGCGACAGCGCCAGAAGGCAGGCCATCACCGTCCAATGGGCCGCGCCGAACAGCGTCGGATGCAGGAACCACAGCCCGATCCCGGCCGACAGGCAGACCGGCACCCAGGGAAACAGTCCCGCGCGCAGCGCCGCGGCGGGGCGCGGGGCGGCCAAGGGGCGGGTTGCGGGCTGGGGCAGGGGGGGCGCGACCGCACCCGATTGGGGCAACATCCTTGTCCTTTCGCGACCCGGTGACTATCACTTGGCCGCAAGATGGCACGGGGATGCTTACCAAAGCGTTAACGCCGTGCCGCGCCAGACCCTGCCCGAAGGCCGCCATGACCCAGATCGTTACCCGTTTCGCCCCCTCTCCCACCGGATACCTGCATGTGGGCGGCGCCCGGACGGCGCTGTTCAACTGGCTGTTCGCGCGGGGGCGGGGCGGCAAGTTCCTGTTGCGGATCGAGGATACCGACCGCGCCCGGTCAACCCCCGAGGCCACCGCGGCAATCCTGAAGGGCCTGACCTGGCTGGGCCTGGACTGGGACGGCGAACCCGTCAGCCAGTTCGAACGCAAGGACCGCCACGCCGAGGTCGCCCGCCAGATGCTGGACCAGGGCACGGCCTACAAGTGCTTCTCCACCACCGACGAGATCGCGGCCTGGCGCGAGGCGAACCCGCGCCAGCCCTTCCTCAGCCCGTGGCGCGATGCGACCGAACTGCCCGACGCCCCCTATGCGATCCGCCTGAAGGCGCCGCGCGACGGAGAGACGGTGATCGACGATCAGGTGCAGGGCGCGGTGCGCGTCGCCAACGACCAGCTGGACGACATGGTGCTGCTGCGCAGCGACGGGACGCCCACCTATATGCTGGCCGTGGTGGTGGACGATCACGACATGGGCGTGACCCACGTGATCCGGGGCGACGACCACCTGACCAACACCGCGCGCCAGATCCAGATCATCGACGCGATGGGCTGGCCGCGCCCGACCTATGCCCATATCCCGCTGATCCACGGAGAGGACGGAAAGAAGCTGTCCAAGCGTCACGGCGCGGTGGGGCTGCACGAATTCGCGGCGCTTGGCTATCCGCCGGCGGCCATGCGCAACTATCTGGCGCGGCTTGGCTGGAGCCATGGCGACGACGAGCTGTTCGACGATGCCCAGGCCCGTGACTGGTTCGGGCTGGAGGGGATCGGACGCGCGCCCGCGCGCCTGGACTTCAAGAAGCTGGAGCATGTCAGCGGCCACCATATCGGGCGGATGCCCGACGATCAGGTGCTGGCCGCGCTGCAGGATTACCTGTCGGAAACCGGCGCGCCCGCGCTGACCGACACCCAGCGCAGCCGCATCCTGGCGGCGATGGGCGCATTGAAGGAAAAGGCGAAAACGCTGCCCGGACTGCTGGACCAGGCGCGGTTCGCGATGATCGAACGCCCCATCACGGTCGAGGAGAAGGCGGCGCGTAACCTGGATACGGTATCCCGTGGTATGCTGAAATCATTGACTGCTGCGGTGCAGAATGCTAGCTGGACCCGAGACGATCTGGAGGAGGCGGCCCAGCAGGTTGCCACGGAAAACGGTGTCGGACTGGGCAAGATCGCGGCACCGCTGCGCGCCGCCTTGGCCGGAACGAGCGCCACCCCCAGTGTGTTCGACATGATGACTGCGCTTGGCCGCGACGAAACGCTGGCCCGGCTGCAGGACCAGACCGATTTGGCAGGCTGAAGCCTGCCCTCACATGCCAGGGCTGTCTGACGGGTTTACGCGACGGACCGCCCGGCCTTAGCCGGAAGGACGCCTTTGCATGGCCGACAAGACCGCTAAACTGCACCTGAACGGGCAGGACTATGACCTGCCCATCCTGTCGCCCACCAAGGGCCCGGACGTTCTGGACATCCGCAAGCTGTATGGCCAGGCGGACGTCTTCACCTATGACCCCGGCTTCACCTCGACCGCCAGCTGCGATTCGACGATCACCTTCATCGACGGCGACAAGGGCGAGCTGTGGTATCGCGGCTATCCGATCGAGCAGCTGGCCGCCAAGTCCTGCTATCTGGAGGTCTGCTATCTGCTGCTGTACGGCGAGCTGCCGACCGAGGCGCAGATGGACGATTTCCGCGCCCGCGTCACGCGCCACACGATGGTGCACGAGCAGATGCACAACTTCTTCCGCGGCTTCCGTCGCGATGCGCATCCGATGGCGACCATGGTCGGCGTCGTGGGAGCCATGTCCGCCTTCTATCACGACTCGACCGACGTGAACGACGAATGGCAGCGCGAGGTCGCGGCGATCCGCCTGATCGCCAAGCTGCCCACGATCGCGGCGATGGCCTATAAATATTCGATCGGCCAGCCCTTCGTCTATCCGCAGAACGACCTGGATTACGCGTCGAATTTCCTGAACATGTGCTTCTCGGTCCCGGCCGAGAAATACGAGGTGAACCCGGCCCTAGCCCGCGCCATGGACCGCATCTTCACCCTGCATGCCGATCACGAGCAGAACGCGTCCACCTCGACCGTGCGCCTGGCGGGATCGTCGGGGGCGAACCCGTTTGCCTGCATCGCGGCGGGCATCGCCTGCCTGTGGGGCCCCGCCCATGGCGGCGCCAACCAGGCCTGCCTGGAGATGCTGCGCGAGATCGGGACCGTGGACCGGATCCCGGAATACATCGCCAAGGCGAAGGACAAGTCCGACCCGTTCAAGCTGATGGGCTTTGGCCACCGGGTCTACAAGAACTTCGACCCGCGCGCGACGGTCATGAAGGAATCGGCCGACGAGGTCCTGGACCTGCTGGGCGTGGGCGACAACCCGGTCCTGCAGGTCGCCAAGGAGCTGGAGAAGATCGCGCTGGAGGACGAGTACTTCATCGAGAAGAAGCTGTATCCCAACGTCGATTTCTATTCGGGCATCATCCTTGAGGCGATGGGCTTCCCCACGTCGATGTTCACACCGATCTTTGCGCTGTCGCGCACGGTGGGCTGGATCGCGCAGTGGAAAGAGATGATCGGCGATCCGCAGAACAAGATCGGCCGCCCGCGCCAGCTGTATGTCGGCAGCGACCGCCGCGACTATGTCGACCTGAAGGCGCGCTGAGCGTCCTGGCAGGTCAGGCATGGGGGTCCCTTCGGGGGCCCCTTTTTCGTGGTTGCGCGGGGGGACGCGCGGTGGCAAGGGACCGGACATGAGCGAGATCGAACAGACAGGCGCCACCCGGCTGGCGCTGGTGACGGGGGCCTCTCGGGGGCTTGGGGCGGCGCTGGCCGAAGGGCTGGCGGCGCAGGGCTATCACGTGCTGGCGGTCGCGCGGACCGTGGGCGCGCTGGAGGAGCTGGACGACCGCATCCGTGCGGCCGGTGGCCAGGCGACACTGGCGCCGATGGACGTGACCGAACCCGAGGCGATGAAGCAGATGACCCAGGCCATCGCCGGCCGGTGGGGCGGGCTGGACCTGTGGGCGCATTGCGCGGTTCATGCGGCGCCGATGTCGCCTGCACCCCATATCGAGGGGCGCGACTGGTCCAAGTCGATGCTGGTCAATGTCGAGGTCACCCGCGGCCTGATCGCCATGCTGGAGCCGCTGCTGCGCCAGCGCCGGGGAACGGCGCTGTTCTTTGACGATGCGCGGGGCGGGCAGAAGTTCTTTGGCGCCTACGGCGCGTCCAAGGCCGCGCAGATCGCGTTGGCGCGCAGCTGGCAGGCCGAGACGGTGCAGACCGGCCCACGGGTGCTGATCGATTCGCCGGCGCCCATGCCGACCGCCGTCCGCGCGCGGTTCCATCCGGGCGAGGATCGCGGCGCGCTGGCACCGTGCAGGGACGAGGCGGCGCGCATCCTGTCGCTGTTGTGAGGTTTGCGTCCCGCGGCGGCGCGGGGGGCTGCCTGCCCCCCGCACCCCCCGGATGTCACACCTGGCCGAGCGGTTCTGTCGCCGCCGTCAGCCAGTCCAGATCCTGCCCCTGAAGATCGGGCGACAGGCTGATCCGAACTTGGGCGTGATAGGCGTCCAGCCAGGCGACATCGTCGGCCGACAGCGCGGCGCGGTCGATCAGGCGGCGGTCGATGGGGCACAGCGTCAGCGTGTCGAAGCCCAGCATCTGGCGGCCCGGTTCGGCATCGGCCTGGGTCACGACGATCAGATTCTCGATTCGGATGCCGAAGCTGCCTTCGCGATAGTAGCCGGGCTCGTTCGACAGGATCATGCCGGGTTCCAGCGGCACGTCGCTGACGCGGCTGATCCGCGCCGGTCCTTCATGCACGCAAAGTGCCGCGCCGACGCCGTGGCCGGTGCCGTGATCGTAGTCCAGACCCTGCGACCACAGGAACTGACGCGCCAGGGCGTCCAGATGCCCCCCGGTCACGCCGGTCGGAAAGCGCGCCCGCGACAGGGCGATCATGCCGCGCAGCACTGCGGTGAAGGGCCCGACCGCGTCCGGGCGCGGATCGCCCAAGGGCACGGTGCGGGTGATATCGGTGGTGCCGTCGGCGTATTGGCCGCCGGAATCGATCAGCAGCAGGTCGCCCGCAGCCAACCGACGGTTGGTCGCCTCGGTCACGCGGTAATGGACAATGGCGCCGTTCGGACCGGCGCCCATGATCGTGTCGAAGCTGATATCGAGGATGCCCTGATCACGGCGCAGCCGCTCCAGTTGACGGACCACGTCGATCTCGGACAGGGCGGCGGGATCCTGACGGTCTAGCCATGCCAACAGGCGCACCATGGCCAGCCCGTCACGGTGATGGGCGCTGCGCATGCCCGAAAGCTCTGCCGCGTTCTTGCGGGCCTTGGGCAGGACGGCGGGATCGGGGCCTGCGACGACGGTGGTGCCCGCGGCCTCTAGGATGCGGAACGCGGCCTCGGGCGCGGAGCCGGGATCGAGGCGAACGGGGCCTTCGAGGTCGGTCAGCGCCGCAGCCAGCGCGTCATGCGGCAGGATGTGGACATGATTGCCCAGATGCGCGCGCAGGTCGGCGTCGAACTTGGCCGGGTCCGCGAACAGCGCAAGATCGCCGCTGTCCGACAGCACCGCAAAGGATTGCACCACCGGGTTCTTGGGCAGGTCGCTGCCGCGGATGTTCAGCAGCCAGGATATCGAGTCGGGCAGCGTCAACAGCGCCGCTGCCTGCCCCTGCGCCTTGAGATCGGTGGCCAGGCGGGCGCGTTTCTGCGCCGCGCTCTCTCCGGCGATGGCGTCGGGGTGGATGCGGGCAGGGCCCACGGGCGGGGCGGGGCGGTCGGGCCAGATCGCGTCGACCGGATTGTGGTCCAGCGCGATCAGGGCGATGCCGGTGTCGGTCAGCGCGCCCTCCATTCCGGCGATCTCCTTGCGTGTGTGCAGCCAGGGGTCGAAACCCACGCGCCCGCCGTGGGGCAAGGCCTCGGCCAGCCAGGCGGAGGGGCGCGTCTCGGGCCAGGGCACCGGGGTGAAATGACCAAGGTCGATCTGGCTGCGCACCTGCACGCGATAGCGGCCGTCGATGAAGACGCCCGCCTGGTCAGCCGTCACGATCGCGAATCCTGCGCTGCCGGTGAACCCGGTCAGCCAGGCCAGTCGGGCGTCGGCATCGGCCACGTATTCGCCCTGATGCACATCGGCCCGCGGCACGATGACCGCGTCCAGCTGTTCGCGGGCCATCAACTGGCGGAGGGCGGTCAGGCGGGCGGCATGATCGCCACCGCCCGCCGGGTCGTCGAAGGTCTGAAAGCTCACAGCGCGACGGCCTCCATCACCTTGGGTTCGATCACGTCGACGCCGGGCAGGGCGTCGATCAGCACCTGCGCCGACTGTTCCAGCAGGGGGAAGGTCTTGTAATGGCAGGGGATCACGGTCTTAAAGTCGAAATAGCGCTTGGCCGCATAGGCCGCGCGCGACATGTCCATGGTGAAATGCCCGCCCGCGCACAGGATGCCGATGTCTGGCTTGTGCAGGTCGCCCATCCATTCCATGTCGGCCATGATGTCGGTGTCGCCCGAGACATAGATCACATGCCCGTCGCCCGCGATCATGTAACCCGATTCGTGGCCCGCATAGACAGGACCGTCCGGCCCGCTGATCGAGCTGGAATGCGTCGCGTTCACCATCGTCACCTGCGCGCCGCCCAGGTCGACCGTGCCGCCCTTGTTGAAGCCGATGCCCTCGATCTTGTCGGTCTTTTCCCAATGGCCGATCAGGTCGAAGATGCCCACGACGGGGATCTTCAGCTCCTTGGCAAGGGCCAGCGTGTCGCCGGTATGATCGCCATGGCCGTGGGTGATCAGGATATGCGTGGCGCCGTCGATGGCCTCGGCGCGCCGGTCGTCGGGAAAGACGGGGTTTCCGCTGAACCAGGGGTCGATCAGGATCACGGCCTGTTCGATCTGTAGACGAAAGCCGGAATGGCCAAGCCAGGTCAGTTTCATGGGGTCTCCTTCGCGCTGTCGCGGCAGGTTAGCGGCCGCGTCCGGTCGTGACCAGAACCCCCGGCGGGGTCAAAGGTTGCCGGTCGCGGGTGCCGCATCGTCCAGGCGCAGGCGCAGGCGTTCCCGCCCGCCCCAGGTCGACAGCTCCAGCTTGCCGGCCAGGTGGAACCGCCGCCCCTTGGCGCCGATCAGGCCGGGACCAAGCGGGCCGTCCATCGCGCCCCAGGCCACGGCCTCCATCGGGGGGCTGCCGGGGCTGCGGAACTGCAGGCGCAGGTGGCGGTCGCCCATGGTCGCGGCGCTGTCGATCAGCTGGTCGGAAAACGCAAAGCGCGGCGCGGGGGCGGCCTGCCCGAAGGGACCGGCATCCTCCAGCATGCGGTACATGGGCGCGGTGGCACCCGACGGCTCCAGGAGGCCCGAAATGCGCAGGTCGCCCGACCCGGTGCGGCCCGCCAGATCGCGGGCGATCAGTTCGGCCAGGCGGTCCATCGCGGCGGGGATCTTTGCCTCCTCGACGGTCAGGCCTGCGGCCATGGTGTGCCCGCCGCCCTTCAGCAGCAGACCCTCATGCGCCAGACGCTGGATCGCACGGCCCAGATCGACGCCGGGGACCGACCGGGCGCTGCCCTTGCCGATGCCGTGATCGACCCCGATCACCACGGATGGCAGATCGGTCGCCTCCTTGACGCGGGCGGCGACAATGCCGACCACGCCCGGGTGCCAGCCCGCGCCCGCAGCCCAGGACAGGCGCGCATCGCCCCGCGCCTCGACCTGGGCCAGGGCCTCTAGGCGGACGGCGGCCTCGATCGCGCGGCGGTCGCTGTTTAGCGCGTCCAGCTGACGGGCCAGCTGATCGGCCTGCGACGCGTCGCGGCAGGACAGGCATAGCGCGCCCAGATCGGCGCGACCCACGCGCCCACCCGCATTGATGCGCGGACCCAGTAGGAAGCCCAGGTGGAACGCGCTTGGCGCGCCGTCCAGCCGGGCGATGTCGGACAGCGCGACCAGACCCGCCCGCTGCCTGCGCGCCATCACGGCCAGCCCCTGGCGGACAAACGCGCGGTTGACGCCGACCAGCGGCGCGACATCGGCGACCGTGGCCAGCGCGACCAGATCCAGCATCGCCATCAGGTCCGGTTGCGGCAGGCCCCGCTGGCGCAGCACGCGACCGGCCTGCACCAGCGTCAGGAACACCACGCCCGCGGCGCACAGATGGCCCAGGGCGCCGTCCTCGTCCATGCGGTTGGGGTTCACGACCGCCAGCGCGGGGGGAAGGGTCTCTCCGCCCAGGTGGTGGTCCAGGACGATCACGTCGCAGCCCGCGGCGGCGGCCAGCGCGTCATGGGACAGCGTCCCGCAGTCGACGCAGACGATCAGGTCGTGCGCCGCTGCCAGCGCGGTCATGGCGGGGACGTTGGGGCCGTAACCCTCGTCGATGCGGTCGGGGATATAAAGCGTCGCCTGGCGCCCGTGCTGGTGCAGCCAGTCGATCAGCAGGGCGGCCGACGATCCGCCGTCCACGTCGTAATCGGCAAAGATCGCGATGCGCTGGCCGTTGACGGCGGCATCGACCAGCCGTTCGGCGGCGACGTCCATGTCGCGGAGGGTCAGCGGGTCCGGCAGCAGGTCGCGCAGCTTGGGTGCCAGGAACCCGGCCGCCTCGGCGGGCGGCACGCCGCGTTCGGCCAGCACGCGGGCCACCGGCAGGGGCAGGGCCGCCTGCTGGGCCAGCCCTTCGGCCAGCCGTTCCAGATCGGCGGGCGGTCCGATCCACCGCCGCCCGGTCAACGAGCTGTCGATGCCCAGAAATGCCGTCATGTGTCTTCTTTGTCCAAGGGCCCCGGGGTCGTCCCGGGACGGGACAGGGGGGCGCGGGGCCCCCCTTACCTCACTTCACCGGGTTGCGATAGGTCATGCGCCGCACCGATCCGGTCTTGGACCGCATCAGGATGGTCTCGGTCGTCAGGTATCCCGGCTCGCGCTTGACGCCGGCGACGATCGAGCCGTCGGTGACGCCGGTCGCGGCAAAGATCACGTCGTCGGTGACCAGGTCGTCGCGGGCATAGATGCGGTCCAGGTCGGTGATCCCGGCCTTCTTCGCGCGTCCGCGTTCGTCGTCGTTGCGGAACATCAGCCGGCCCCACATCTGCCCGCCCATGCATTTCAGTGCCGCCGCGGCCAGGACGCCCTCGGGCGCGCCGCCCGAACCCATGTACATGTCGATGCCGGTCAGCTCGGCCTCGGCGCAGTGGATCACGCCGGCCACGTCGCCGTCGGTGATCAGGCGGATCGCGGCGCCGGTCTGGCGAACCTCGGCGATCATCTCCTCATGGCGCGGACGCTCCAGGATACAGACGGTGATGTCTCCGTCCTCGCAGCCGCGGGCGCGGGCCAGGGCGCGCACGCGTTCGGAAGGGCTCATGTCCAGGCTGACGACGTCCTTGGGATAACCCGGCCCCACGGCCAGCTTGTCCATATAGACGTCGGGCGCGTGCAGCAGCGTGCCGCGCGGCGCCATCGCGATGACGGTCAGCGCGTTCGGCATGTCCTTAGCGGTCAGCGTGGTGCCTTCCAGCGGGTCCAGCGCGATGTCCACCTCGGGGCCCTCGCCGGTGCCGACCTCCTCGCCGATGAACAGCATCGGCGCCTCGTCGCGCTCGCCCTCGCCGATGACGACGACGCCCTTGATGTCCAGCATGTTCAGCTGGTCGCGCATCGCGTTCACCGCGGCCTGGTCGGCGGCCTTCTCGTCGCCGCGGCCGATCAGCCGGGCCGAGGCATGGGCCGCCGCCTCGCTGACGCGGGCCAGGCCCAGGGACAGCATCCTGTCGTTGAAATCCTTCGGCGCGGTCATGTCCCTCATCCCTTCGTGCTGCAGGTTGGGGGCTTTCTAGGGGGCGGGGCAGGGGGCAGCAAGCCTGACGGCGCTAACGGTCCGGGCTTTCCGACAGTTCCAGCGCCAGCGCGTGGATACGCGGCACGATGTCGCCCAGGGTCGCATGGACCAGGCGGTGCTGCTGGATCCGCGTCAGCCCGGCAAAGGCCGGGCTGGCCATGCGGATGCGGAAATGGCTTTCGCCCCCGTCGCGAAAGCCTGCATGGCCGCGATGATCCTCGCTTTCGTCCAGCACCTGCAGGGTCGTGGGCTGCAGGGCTGCCAGCCGTTCGGTCATCTGGTCCGCGATCATCCGCATATCCTTTCCGTCAAGGGGTTTCATGTCCCGTCAGATAGCCTAAACTGCCCGCCTTGAGTCGCAAAGGTGCCCCAGGATGAGCAAGAACGACCCGTTCGGTTTCGACATTTCCGCCGCCAAGGACAAGAAGCGCAAGACCAAAGGGCGGCGCGGCATGTCGGGGGCGTTCGAGACCTCGACCCGCACCTGCGAGCGCGAGGGATGCGACGAGCCGGGCCAGTATCGCGCGCCCAAGAACCCGCGCAACTTGGACGACTATTTCTGGTTCTGCAAAGAGCACGTCCGCGATTACAACGCGAACTGGAACTACTTCCAGGGCCAGTCCGAGGAGGAGTTCCAGCAGTTCATCGACAATGCGACGGTCTGGGAACGCCCCACCAAGCCCTTCGGTCGCGCCGCGGCCGAGGACAAGTGGGCCCGCCACGGCGTCAGCGACCCGTTGGAGATCCTGGGCGCGAACGGCACCGCGCCGGAATCGCGCGCGCAGTCCAGCGCGCGCAAGCTGCCGCCCACCGAACGCCGCGCCCTGGACATCCTGGAGGCCAAGGATCACTGGACCCGCGCCGAGATCCGCAAGCAGTACAAGTCGCTGGTCAAGGACCTGCACCCCGACATGAACGGCGGCGACCGTTCCGACGAGGATCGCCTGTCCGAGGTGGTCTGGGCCTGGGATCAGATCAAGGAAAGCCGGTTCATCCGCGACTAGGGTCGCCAGGCGGACAGCGTCAGGCCGTGCGCCCCCGGCGGCGCGGCCATAGGGCCAGGCCCAGAACCAGCAACAGCAGTGTCACGACCGGCACGTTCCCGACCGCCAGCCACGGCGTCGCGGGCAGCGCCCCGGGCAGCGATGCGTCGATCTTGCCGAGCTGGTTCAGGGGCAGGCTGGCCAGGATGCGCCCGCGGGCGTCGATCACCGCGCTGACCCCTGTATTCGCGGCGCGCACCAGTGGCAGCCCCGTCTCGATCGCACGCAGGCGGGCTTGGTCCAGATGCTGGTACGGGCCCGACAGGGTGCCGAACCATGCGTCGTTGGTGGCCTGCAGCAGCCAGCCGGGGCGCTGGTCCAGATGGCGCAGGTGCTGGGGAAAGATCGCCTCATAGCAGATCAGCGGCTGAAAGTCGGGGACGCCCGGCGCGGACATGATCTGCGGTCCGGGACCGGCGGAATAGCCGTTGCCCTGCCGCGCGGCAAAGGCGCCGATGCCCAGATGGGCCAGTGCGTCGCCCCAGGGAACGTATTCGCCGAACGGCACCAGATGGAACTTGTCATAGACTTGGGTGATCTGTCCGCCCGGCACGACGGTCGCAAGGCTGTTGAAGAAGCGGCTGCTTTCGCGGCGCTGGATGCCCATGACCAGAGGCGCGCCCGCGGCCTGGGACATCATCGGCAGGACCGCGTCGGCATCCTCCAGCAGGAAGTTCACGGCCGTCTCGGGCCAGATGACCAGATCGCGGGGGCCGGGTTCGGCGGACAGGTCCAGCAGGCGCTGGAAGAAG
The DNA here is from genome assembly GCF_024105395.1 of Paracoccus sp. 08. Classification (NCBI taxonomy): domain Bacteria; kingdom Pseudomonadati; phylum Pseudomonadota; class Alphaproteobacteria; order Rhodobacterales; family Paracoccaceae; genus Paracoccus; species Paracoccus sp. 08. Next base: position 19,136 of record NZ_WEKR01000031.1, read on the forward strand.
ACCGTGGACCATTCGGGGTCCCACTTCAGGTGCTGCGCCGCATCGGGCTGCACGATCCGCAGGGTCACGGGCCGGTCGGCGGGCATCGGCGCGGCCAGCCGCATCGTCCCCGCGATCCACGGACCTGCCAGCAGGGCCGCGGCCAGGGCTGTCGCCATCACCGCGCGCCCGCGCAACAGAACCGGCAGTGCGGCCAGCGCCATCGTCAGCGTGCCAAGGCCCAGGGCCCCGGTCCACGCGGCCATCTGGGCGACGGGCGTGTCGATCCATGCGTGGCCGATCTGGGCCCAGGGAAAGCCGGTGAAGATCCAGCCGCGCAGCCAGTCCGACAGGACCAGTGCCGCAGCGATCGCCGTGGCCTGCGCAGCGGGACCGCGGGCCAGACGCGCGGCCGCGCCGGCCGGCACCGCCCAGAACAGGGCACCCCCAAACGCCATCAGGATCAGCGCAAAGGGCGCCATCCAGCCGTGGCGGGCAATGTCGACCAGGAAGGGTTCGGTGATCCAGGACAGCGACAGGGCGAACCAGCCAAAGCCCGCGGCCAGCACGTGCCAGAACACGGCGGCGGCGGGCAGGGGCGACAGGCGCCAGATCAGCGCGGCCATCGCCAGCGGCGTCGCGGCCCAGATGCCCAGGGGCGCAAGGCCCAGGGCGGCGATCAGGCCCAAGGCAAGATCGGGCAGAAGACTGCGCAGGGGCGGACGGCCCCCGCGCAGTCGGGATAGCGGGCGAGGCGTGCCGCGCATCAGGCCTGCGCGTCAGCGTCCTTGGGCTGCGCGTCGGCGTCGGCCTTCTTGCGGCGGGTGCGCTTGGGCTTTTCCGGCGCGTCCGTCGCGGCATCGGCGGCGGGCGCATCGGCGGTCGCGGCCTTGCGGCGACGGGTGGGCTTGGGCGCATCAACCGAGGCTTCGGCAGGGGCCTCTGCCGCATCGGTGGCGGGCTTGCGGCTGCGCGTCCGCTTGGGCTTGGGCGCTGTCTCCTCGACCGGCTCGGCGGCAGGGGAGTCGGTTTCGGCCGTCTCGGCCTTCTTGCGGCCGCGGGTGCGCTTGGGCTTGGGTTCCGCAGCGGGTTCGACCGCCGGTGTCTCTGCCTGAACGGGCGCTTCAGCCACGGGCTGCGCGTCCTGAACGGCATCGGCCGGTACGGTCTCGGGCTGCATGGCCTGGGGTTGGGCTTCGACGGGGGCTTCGGTCGCCGTCTCGGCCTGCGCCTTGCCGCGACCGCGGCCGCGCGACCGGCGTGCGGGCTTGGGGGCGGGATCGGCGGCGGGGGCCTCTGCCACGGTTTCGGTCGGGGCGTCGTCCGACAGGCCGACGCTGCGCAGTTCGACCAGCATGAACTGGGGGATGTGATCGCCCATGCCCATCACCTGCGACCCGCGGTGGTCCTGATCGCGACCACGGCGTCCGTCGCGACGGTCATCCCGGCGGTCGCCGCGGCGGTCGTCACGACGATCCTCGCGGCGTTCGTCCTTGCGGGTCTCCTCGCGGCGCGGCTGCTCGGCGCGTGCTTCGGGTTCGGGGCGGGGTTCAGGCTGCGCTTTGGGCTCCATGCGGGCCTCCGGTTCGGCTGCGGTCGCGACGGGTGCGGGGGGCGCTGCGGCTTCCGCCTCGGGGCGGGGTTCGTCGCGACGGCGGCGACGGCCGCGTTCGCGCGATCCGCCCTTGCGATCCTCCGTGGCGTTGCCTTCGGCCTTGCGGTCGTCGCGCGCAGGCGCGTCGCCACCGGCAAATCCTGCCGGCGCGTCGACCCGCGGCAGCGAGGATTTCAGCAACTGCTCGATCGCGGCCAGATACTTGTCGTCGGACGGCACGGCGATGCTGATCGAGGTGCCAAGACGGCCCGCGCGGCCGGTGCGCCCGATGCGGTGGACATAGTCCTCGGCATGGCTGGGCAGATCATAGTTGAAGACATGGCTGACCGCCGGGATGTCCAGGCCGCGCGCCGCGACGTCGGATGCGATCAGCAGGCGCAGCTTGCCGTCGCGGAACGATTCCAGCGTGCGGGTCCGCTGGCTCTGGTCCAGGTCGCCGTGGATCGGGGCCGCGTCGTATCCGTATTTCGCCAGCGACTTGGCGACGATGTCGACGTCCGTCTTGCGGTTGCAGAAGACGATGGCGTTGGTCAGCCCCTCGCCCTCGGCGTCGATCAGGGCGCGCAGCAGGTCGCGCTTCTGCTTGGCGGCCATGTCGCGGCGGGTGGGGGTCAGCTGGATCAGGCGCTGCGTGATCGTCTCGCTGGCCGAGGCCTGGCGCGCGACCTCGACCCGTTCGGGCGAGTGCAGGAAGGTGTTGGTGATCCGCTCGATCTCGGGGGCCATGGTGGCGCTGAAGAACAGCGTCTGGCGGGTGAAGGGCGTCAGCTGGAAGATGCGCTCGATATCGGGGATGAAGCCCATGTCCAGCATGCGGTCGGCCTCGTCCACGACCATGATCTGAACGCCGGTCAGCAGCAGCTTGCCACGCTCGACGTGGTCCAGCAGGCGGCCCGGGGTGGCGATCAGCACGTCCACGCCGCGATCGATCAGCTTGTCCTGTTCGCCGAAGCTGACGCCGCCGATCAGCAGCGCCTTGGTCAGGCGGGTGTGCTTGGCATAGGTGTCGAAATTCTCGGCCACCTGGGCGGCCAGTTCACGCGTGGGGCACAGCACAAGGCTGCGCGGCATGCGCGCGCGGGCCCGGCCACGGCCGAGCAGCGTGATCATCGGCAGGGTGAAGCTGGCGGTCTTGCCGGTTCCGGTCTGCGCTATCCCCAGCACGTCGCGGCCTTCCAGGGCGGGCGGGATCGCCCCCTGCTGGATGGGCGTCGGCGTCTCGTAGCCGGCTTCCAGCACGGCCTGCAGCACTTTGGGGTCCAGCTTCAGATCAGAGAACTTGGTCATTCGGGGCTTTCCATTAAGCCGCGCCCGTTCTGGCGCGATGCGTTCCAAGCCGCGCGCCCGTCTGGCGCAGTGGCGGCTAAGTTGGGACGCAAACACGGACGCCCCGCCTTGATGCCTGCCGGATGCAGGCCCGCATCGCGTAGACCAAAGGCGCTGCCGCGTCAATCTTTTGCGTGGTCCGTCCCGCCGGCGGGGCGGTGGCGCGGGGCTTTCGGTTGACCTCTCCCCGTCCGAAAGGGTAACCCCCGGGGGTCAATCAGGAAGCCCATGATGAACCTTTTCACCGATTTGCGCGGCGTCGTCGTCGAGGCGCTGGACCAGATGGCCGCCGCAGGAGAGCTGCCCGCCGGCCTGGATACCGCCAATGTCACGGTCGAACCGCCCCGCGACCCGGCGCATGGCGACAKGGCCACCAATGCCGCGATGGTGCTGGCCAAGCCCGCCGGCATGAAGCCGCGCGAGATCGCCGACCGCCTGGCCGCGCGCCTGACCGACCCCCGCATCAGCGCGGCCGAGGTCGCGGGCCCCGGTTTCCTGAACCTGCGCCTGTCTCCGGTGGTCTGGCAGGGCGTGATCCGGTCGGCCCTGCAGGCCGGCACCGAATTCGGGCGGTCCGACCTTGGGGCGAATGCCAAGGTCAACGTCGAGTTCGTCAGCGCCAACCCCACCGGTCCGATGCATGTGGGCCATGTCCGCGGCGCGGTCTTCGGCGATGCGCTGGCGCGGCTGCTGGCGTTCTCCGGCCATGACGTCACGCGCGAATACTATATCAATGACGGCGGCGCGCAGGTCGACGTGCTGGCCCGCTCGGCGTACGAGCGCTATCGCGAGGCGAACGGGCTGGAGCCCGAGATCCGCGAGGGGCTGTATCCCGGCGACTATCTGATCCCCGTCGGAGAGGCGCTGAAGGCCAAGTACGGCGACAGCCTGCTGGACCGCCCCGAGGCCGAATGGCTGGAGGAGATCCGCGAATTCGCGACGCAGGCGATGATGGAGCAGATCCGCGGCGACCTGGCGATCCTGGGCGTCGAGATGGACGTCTATTCCAGCGAGAAGGCGCTGTACGGCACCGGGCGGATCGAGGATGCGATCGCGCGCCTGGACACGCAGGGCCTGATCTATCGCGGCGTGCTGGAGCCGCCGAAAGGCAAGCTGCCCGAGGACTGGGAGGCGCGCGAGCAGCTGCTGTTCCGCTCCAGCGCGCATGGCGACGACGTGGACCGGCCGATCCAGAAGTCGGACGGGGCCTGGACCTATTTCGCGCCCGACATCGCCTATCACTGGGACAAGATCGACCGCGGCTTCGATCAGCTGATCGACGTCTTCGGCGCCGATCACGGCGGCTACGTCAAGCGGATGAACGCGGCGGTCAAGGCGCTGTCGAACGGCCGCGTGCCGCTGGACGTCAAGCTGATCCAGCTGGTCAAGCTGTACAAGAACGGCGAGCCGTTCAAGATGTCCAAGCGCGCCGGCACCTTCGTGACCCTGCGCGACGTGGTCGAGGAGGCGGGGGCCGACGTCACCCGCTTCATCATGCTGACGCGCAAGAACGACGCGGCGCTGGATTTCGACTTTGCCCGCGTGCTGGAACAGTCCAAGGACAACCCGGTGTGGTACGTCCAGTATGCCAGCGCCCGCGTCCATTCGGTGCTGCGCCGCGCGACCGAGGCCGGGATCGCGGTCGACGATTCGACCCTGGCGGATGCCGATCTGTCCGTCCTGTCCCACCCGGCCGAGCTGGAGCTGGCCCGCAAGGTCGCCGAATGGCCGCGCCTGGTCGAGAACGCGGCCCGCGCGCACGAGCCCCATCGCGTGGCGTTCTTCCTGTATGAACTGGCATCCGACCTGCATTCGCTGTGGAATCGCGGCAATGACGACATGTCGCTGCGATTCATCCAGGATGGCGATGCGGTCACAAGCCAAGGAAAAATTGCGCTGGTCCGGGCGGTTGGCGTTGTTATTTCATCTGGTCTCGCTATTCTTGGCGTCACTCCGGCGGAAGAAATGCGCTGACCGAATGCATCGCCGTCGGGGAAGGCTGAGAGCAGGCAAAAGTTAATCCGGGACAACCGGCGGGCAGGCGAACATGGCAGTGATGGACTTCCGCGAAGGCGGCTACGTTTTCTCGCGTCACAAGGTGAAGCGCGAATTCTCTTACGATCAGAACGGACAGCCGGCAGCGGCTGCCGGTCAGGCACAGCAACCCGGGCAGGCCGACGGCCTGCCGGCGCGGCTGGCGCGGGTGACCCATTACATGGGCGCGGTCGCATCGGTGGCGCTGATGGTCGGGTTGATGGCCTGGGGCTGGCAGCTGGTGTCGCGCGACGTGTCGGGCGTGCCCGTCATCCGCGCCGTCCAGGGCGAGGCCCGCACCACCGCCGAGGATCCGGGCGGTCAGCTGACCAATCATACCGGACTTGCCGTGAATTCGGTCGCCGGTGGGCAGGTCCTGTCGCCGACCGAGCAGGTCGCGATCGCGCCGGCGCCGGTGGACCTGTCCGCCGATGACGTCGCCATGGGAGAATTGGGCGCCACCGCCCGCGAACCCTCGAACCCGTCGGAGACGCCGCTGACCTTCGCGGGCGAGCCCATCGTGCCGCTGTCCGACAGCGAGGCCCGCGCCCTGGCCGAGGCCGAGGCGGCCGCCGCCGCGGAACGCGCCCTGGCCGATCACGCCGTCAACCAGGCCGCGATCATCGACGCCCCCGCCAGCGAGGGTGCGGTGACCGAGGTCGTCACCGACGAGAACGGCCTTCCGGCACAGTCCGCGGCCATCGCCGAGGCGCTGGCACAGGCCCAGGCCGAGGCGAACCCCGCCGTGGTCGTCGCATCGGCCCGCCCCACGCCGCGCCCCCGTGTGACGCAGGTTGCCGCGGCACCCGCACCCGTCGCCGCGCAGACCGCCCTGGCCCAGGCCCCGGCGCCGGCCCCCGACCGTCCCGCGGCAGCACCCACGCCGGCCCCGGCACCCGCCGCGGCGCGCAGCGCCAGCGGTCCCGTCGTGCAGGTCGGCGCGTTCGACAGCGACTCCATCGCCAATGGCGAATGGCAGCGGCTGGCGGGGCGCAATGGCGGCCTGTTCTCGGGCAAGTCGCCGGTCATCCAGGAACATCAGTCGAACGGCCGCACCTTCTGGCGGCTGCGGGTCGCGGGCTTTGATTCGCTGTCCGAGGCGCGGCAGTTCTGTTCCGCGCTGCAATCCTCGGGGACCGACTGCCTGGCGCTTGGCGGCTGAGGCCGTGCAGAACGCAACCATTCTGGGCGGCGTCGGTGGCCTGTCCCTGACGCCGGACGAGGCCGCGTTCTTTCGCGAGGCCGACCCCTGGGGCTTCATCCTGTTCGGACGCAATGTCGACGCGCCCGATCAGCTGCGCCGCCTGACCGCGCAGCTGCGCGAGGCCGTAGGCCGCGACTGCGTGATCACCATCGACCAGGAGGGCGGGCGTGTGCAGCGCATGCGCGCGCCCCATTGGACCGACTGGCCGGCGCCGCTGGACCAGGCGCGGGCGGGACCGCAGGCGATGTGGCTGTACTATCACCTGATCGGGCAAGAGCTGCGGGCCGTGGGCATCGATTCGAACTGCGCCCCCACGTTGGACGTGGCGCAGGACGGGACGCATCCCTTCCTGCGCAACCGCTGCCTGGGCACCGACCCTGACCGCGTGGCCGAACTGGGCCGCGCGGCGGCGGACGGGTTGCTGGCCGCGGGCGTTCTGCCGGTGGTCAAGCACATGCCGGGCCATGGTCGCGCGCAGGTCGACAGCCATCATGGCCTGCCCGTGGTCGACGCGACCGAGGCCGAACTGGACGCGGTCGATTTCGCGCCGTTCCGGGCGCTGAACGATCTGCCGATGGGCATGACCGCGCATATCCGCTTTCCGGCACTTGATGATGGGCCCGCCACGGCCTCGCGCCGGATGATCGGGCTGATCCGCGACCGGATCGGGTTCGACGGCCTGCTGATGACCGACGACATCACGATGAACGCGCTGTCGGGGACGCAGGCCGAACGCGCGGCCGCATCCATCGCGGCGGGCTGCGMTCTGGTGCTGCATTGCAACGGCACGATCGACCAGATGGCGCCTGTGGTCGAGGCCGCCGGTCCGATGACGCGGGACGCCATGCGCCGCGCCGATGCCGCCCTGGCCCGCAGACAGACGCCGGCAGAGGCCGACATCGCCGCGCTGATCGATCAGTGGCGGGTGCTGAGCGCTTGACAGGCAGGCGCGGGGGCATGACCCTTTGCGCCCGTGCCAAGGAGGCTTCGTGGCCAGACAGGTTCTCTATCTTCAGCCCGTCGCGGATGCCGATGTCGCGCAGCGGCGCGCGGACGAGGCGCTGATCGTCGATGTCGACGGCTATGAGGGGCCGCTGGACCTGCTGCTGACGCTGGCGCGCACGCAAAAGGTGGATCTGCTCAAGATCCGGGTGCTGGACCTGGCCGAACAGTACCTGGCCTTTGTCGAGAAGGCCCACGCCCTGCGGATCGAGCTTGCAGCCGACTATCTGGTCATGGCCGCTTGGCTGGCCTTCCTGAAATCCCGCCTGCTGCTGCCCCCCGACCCCGAGGCCGAAGGCCCCTCGGCCCAGGACATGGCCGCCCATCTGGCCTTCCAGCTGGAGCGTCTGGCCGCGATGCGGCAGGCGGCGGCGCAGCTGATGGGCCGCGACCGGCTTGGCCTGTCGCGCTTCGCCCGCGGCGCCCCCGAAACCGTCGCGCGCACCCCCCCGCCGCACCCAATGGCAGGCGGGGCTGATCGACCTGATGCGCGCCTATGCCCGGCTCAAGACGCGCGACGAGTTCCGCCCCTATGCGTTCGACCGGCATGACATCTTCACGATGGAACAGGCGCTGGACCGGTTGCGGCGGATGATCGGGTTCACCGGCCAGTGGACCGACCTGTCGGTGTTCCTGCCCGACGGCTGGTCGGACGACCCAAAGCGGCGGCGCAGCGCCACCGCCGCGACCTTTGCCGCCTCGCTGGAGCTTGCGCGCCAGGGCCGGCTGGAGATACGGCAGGCGCAAACCTTCGCGCCCATCCATTACCGGCAAAAGTCCCATGACGACCACAGCTGACCCCACCTCTCCGGCGCTGGACGAACAGGCCCGCATGGTCGAGGCGATCCTGTTCGCGGCCGTGCAACCGATGAGCCTGCGCGATCTGACCGTGCGGATGCCGCAGGGCTGCGACCCGGCCGCGGCGGTGGCCCGGCTGCGCGCGACCTATCAGGGGCGCGGCGTGGTCTTGGAACGCATCGGCGACGCCTATGCCTTTCGGACCGCGCCCGACCTGTCGTTCCTGATGCAGACCGAGACGGTGGACACCCGCCGCCTGTCGCGCGCCGCCATCGAGACCTTGGCGATCATCGCCTATCATCAGCCGGTCACCCGGACCGAGATCGAGGAGGTGCGCGGCGTCGCCCTCAGCCGCGGCACGCTTGACCAGCTGATCGAGATGGAATGGGTGCGTGTCGGCCGCCGCCGCATGACGCCCGGCCGTCCCGCGACCTATATCGTGACCGAGGCGTTTCTGGACCATTTCGGCTTGGAATCGGCGCGCGATCTGCCCGGGCTTGCGGAACTGCGCGCGGCGGGGTTGCTGGAATCGCGCCCGCCCGCCGATGGTCTGGGCCTGCCCCTTGTCGGCGGGGATGCGGACCCCGATATCGACCCCGAAGAGTTGTTCGAGGATGAGTAAGCGATGAACGCCAACCAGCTGATCAGCATGTTCACCCGCCTTGTCGCGCGCCGTGCGATGACCTGGGGCATCAACAAGGGGCTGGGCACCCTGTCGCGTGGCAAGACCGGGTCCGGCAAGACGGGTTTCGGCAACGCAGGGTTCGGCAAGTCGGGGTCGGGCAAGCGCCGCAGCGATGCGCAGATGCAGGACCTGGCGCGCAAGATGCGGACCCTGTCGCGGCTGACGCGTCGCTGAGGCTGGGCTTTCCCCGCGACGCGCGCTAGGGCTGCGCGATGGACAACACCCCTTTCGAGATCTTTCTGGTGGCCACCCCCGGCCTCGAGGCGCCGCTGGCGGCCGAGGCCAAGGCCCTTGGCTGGACCGGCGTGATCCAGCCCGGCGGCGTCACCATCACGGGCGGCTGGACCGATGTCTGGCGCGCGAACCTGATGCTGCGCGGGGCCACGCGCGTGCTGGCCCGCATCGGCGGGTTCCGCGCCATGCACCTGGCCCAGTTGGACAAGCGCGCCCGCAAGTTCCCTTGGGCGGACCTGCTGCCCCGCGACCTGCCCGTGCGGGTCGAGAGCATCTGCCGCGCCTCCCGGATCTATCATGCCGGCGCTGCGACGCAGCGCATCGAACGCGCCATCACCGAGGAGCTGGGCGCCCCCTTGGCCACGCCGAAGGATCGCGGCCCGTCGATCACCGTCAAGGCGCGGATCGAGGACGACCTGGTGACCTTCAGCCTGGATACGACCGGCGAATCGCTGCACAAGCGAGGCCACAAGGAGGCCGTCGCCAAGGCCCCCCTGCGCGAGACCATGGCCGCGATGTTCCTGGCCGAGATGGGCTTTGACGGCAGCCAGCCGGTGCTGGACCCGATGTGCGGATCGGGCACCTTCGTGCTGGAGGCTGCCGAGATCGCCCTGGGCCTTCTGCCCGGCCGCAGCCGCGGCTTCGCATTCCAGCGATTTGCGAATTACGACGCAGCTGCATTCGCCACGATGAACGCTGCGCCCGCGCCGCGCGACCTGTCCATCCGGTTCCTGGGTTTCGACCGTGACCCCGGCGCGATCCGGATGAGCGAGGCGAATGCCGCCCGTGCGGGCGTGTCCGCGGTGACGCGGTTCCAGGCGGGGCAGGTGACCGACCTGCAGCGCCCCGACGGCCCGCCGGGCATCGTGATTGTGAACCCGCCCTATGGCACCCGGATCGGCAACAAGGGTCCGCTGTTCGGCCTGCACGGCCAGATGGGCACGGTGTTCCGGGACCGGTTCCAAGGGTGGCGCATCGGCATGGTCACGTCCGAGGCCGGACTGGCCAAGGCCACCGCCCTGCCATGGAAGGCACCGGGTCCGGTCGTGGCCCATGGCGGGCTTAAGGTCCGCCTGTGGCAGACCGGGCCGCTTTAGCGAAACTGCTTGGCCAGCTTCAGGCCCTGACCCTGATAGTTCGACCGGATCCCCTCGCCGTAAAGGCGCTGCGGGCGGGCGCCCATGCGTTCATAGACCAGGCGGCCGACAGTCTGGCCGTGTTCCAGCACGAAGGGCGCCTCGTGGCAGCGTACCTCGAGGACGCCGCGTGCCCCGTGCCCCTCATCCCCGATACCAAAGCCGGGATCGAAGAAGCCCGCGTAATGGACCCGGAATTCCCCCACCATCGCCAGATAGGGCGCCATCTCGGCCGCGTAGTCGGCAGGGATCGCCACCGATTCGCGGCTGACCAGGATATAGAAGGCGCCGGGATCCAGGATCAGGCGGCCCTCGGTCGTGCGCAGCTCGTCCCAGAACTCTGCCACGGGATAGGCGCCGATGCGGTCCAGATCGATCACCCCGCTATGCGGCCGGGCGCGATAGCCGACCAGATCGCCCTGCGCAGGACGCAGATCGACTGAGAAGCCCAGACCGTGATCGATCAGCACCGGCGCACCGCCCACCAGCGGCTGATCCGCATGCAGCGCGGTCAGATCGGCGTCCGACAGGACGGCCTGACCCCGGCGCAGGCGCAGCTGGTTCAGGCGCATGCCGGGCCGCACCAGCACCGAAAAGCTGCGCGGGCAGATCTCGGCGTAAAGCGGTCCGTCGTAACCCTCGGGCAGGCGGTCGAATTCGGTGCCGTCATCGGTCACCAGCCGCGTCAGCAGGTCCAGCCGCCCGGTCGATGACTTGGCGTTGGCGACCGCCGACATGCCCGCGGGCAGGGCGATCCGCTCCTGCAGCGGGATCAGGTAGACGCAGCCGCGTTCCAGCACGGCGCCGTCGGACAGGTCCATCTGGTGCATCTGGAAATCGGCCAGCCGGTCCGCGATGCGCCGCCCGCGCCCGGCCAGAAAGCTGGCACGCAGGCGATAGGCGGTGCGGCCAAGCCGCAGGTCCAGGCTGGCGGGCTGGATCTGTTCGAGCGTGACGGGGGCATCGGCGCGGATGACGCCTTGGTCGATCAGATTGCGGATATCGCTGTCGGGCAGAACGCCATTCATGTCGCAAGCCCCTGATGCGGGTGGGGGATAAGGGAAACGCCCACCCTTGGAAAAGGATGGGCGTTTTCGGAATGGTCGGGCCGGAGAGATTCGAACTCTCGGCCTTCCGCCCCCCAGACGGACGCGCTAACCAGGCTGCGCCACGGCCCGACGCGCATGCTATAAAGCGATCCGGCAGGCCAGCACAAGGGCCTGGGCGCGGAAAACTTTGACAAATCGCATGCGGGGATCAGGACAGGCTCAACATGGCCTGCGCCAGCCGGATGACAACAGGCTTGGCCCGCGGCCAGCGTCGATCGACGGGTGAAATCTGCTGCAGATGACGCGCCATATCGCTGAGGCGTGCCAGCCAGACGGGGGGGTGCGATGGAGGGCTGACAGGGGCGATGCGCGCGGGTGCGGGTGCGGGGGCAGGGGCCGGGGGTGCTGTGTCCCGCGGCGGAGAGAGCTGCTGTGCGCCCCGCCTGCGGACGGATTGTCCGCGGTCGGTGGCGATCTGGCGAATCGCTCCGCGAATCGTCAGCCCGTCGTCTCGCAGCAGGGCACAGATGCCCGCTGCCATCTCGACATCGGCGGGGCGATAGTAGCGTCTGCCGTCGGGGCGCTTCATCGGCTTCAGCGCCGAGAACTGGGTTTCCCAATAGCGCAGGACATGAGGGGCGACGCCGATCAGGGTCGCCACCTCTCCGATCGACCGGAATGCCTCTGCGCCTTTCGCCATGGGGTCGGGCCGGGGCTATCGCTTGTTTCCGGCTGCCACGCGATCCTTCATCAGGTGCGAGGGCCGGAAGGACAGCACGCGGCGGGGCGTGATGGGCACCTCTTCGCCGGTCTTGGGATTGCGGCCGATCCGCTCGTTCTTGTCGCGCACCGAAAAGGTGCCGAAGGACGAGATCTTGACCTGCTCTCCCTGCACCAGCGCGTCCGAGATGTGGTCCAGCACGCTTTCGACCAGCTGTGCCGATTCGTGACGGGACAGGCCGACGTCACGGAATACCGCTTCGGCCAAGTCCATCCGGGTCAAGGTCTTGTCGCCCATGATTGATCCTCTTGAATGCGGGAAGGATGGTTCGAATTCCCATGGCTGTCAACGAGGCCCGCGGGGAAATCGTTCCCCGCCCGATACTTGTCATGCGCCGGCACGCCCTTGGACAGGGTAGGGCGATTGATTCCGGCGCGATGCTTCCCATCTGTTGAGGCAGCAGGATAGCGATGGAGGACAGGATGGCAGGCGGATGGGCCCGCGACGACGCGGTGAACGACCAGATCGATGTCAGCACGGCCGAGGCGATCGCCCGTGCCCGGCTGGCCGCGTCGCGCCGTCAGGTGAGCGACAGCGCACGGGTCTGCGCGGAATGCGACGAACCGATCCCCGAGGCGCGCCGCGCCGCGCAGCCCGGGGTGCAGCTGTGCGTGGCCTGTCAGTCGGGCCATGATCGCGCAAGACGACCCTCGGGCGGGATGAACCGCCGCGCCAGCAAGGATGCGTTGTTGAAATAGTCTACCAGCGCAGGACGACGGCGCCCCAGCTGAGACCGCCGCCAATCGCCTCGGTCACCAGAACCTGGCCTGGCGCGAACCGTCCCTGGCCGTCGGCGACGGACAGGGCCAGCGGAATCGACGCGGCCGAGGTGTTCCCGTGATCGGCCACGGTCAGCACGACCTTGTCCAGCGGCAGCTGCATCTTCTGCGCGGTGGCGGTGATGATGCGCATGTTCGCTTGGTGCGGGACCAGCCAGTCCACGTCGGCAGGCGTCAGCCCGGCACGGTCCAGCGCGGTATGCGCCGTCTTGGCCAGCTTTTCGACCGCATGGCGGAAGACCAGGTTGCCCTGCATCCGCAGTTGGCCTGCCGTCCCGGTGGAGGACACGCCGCCATCGACATACAGAAGCTCGCGATAGGTGCCGTCGCTGTTCAGGTCGCTGGCCAGGATGCCCCGGTCATCGCTGGTGCCTGCACCGTCCTCAGCCTGCAGGACGACCGCGCCGGCGCCGTCGCCGAACAGCACGCAGGTGCCACGGTCGGTCCAGTCCATGATCCGCGAGAAGGTCTCGGCCCCGATCACCAGGATGCGGTCAGCCTGGCCCGCGCGAATCATCGCGTCCGCATTGGCCAGCGCAAAGACGAAGCCCGCGCAGACGGCCTGCACGTCATAGGCAAAGCCGCGCTTCATCCCCAGACCGGCCTGGACCATGGTCGCGACGGCCGGAAAGGTGAAGTCGGGGGTGGAGGTCGCCAGCACGACACCGTCGATGTCGTCTGCGGTCATGCCTGCGCGGTCCAGCGCGGCCTTGGCGGCGCGGATGGCCAGGTCGCTGGTGGTCTGGCCCTCGGCCGCGAAGTGGCGACGCTCGATCCCGGTGCGAGAGCGGATCCATTCGTCGGTGGTGTCCAGCTTGTCCTCGAACCAGCTATTCTCGACGATGCGTTCAGGCAGGTAATGCCCGGTGCCGCAGATGACCGAACGACGCGTCACGACGATGCTCCTGTATCGGTGGCGCTGGCGGATGCCGCGGCACCTTGGGCCACGCGGGCGGCCAGGCGGTCCTGGAAGCCCGACTTGGCCAGGGTGAAGGCCAGCTTGATGGCCGCGGACACGCCGGTCGCATCGGCGGAGCCGTGCGATTTCACGACCGTGCCGTTCAGGCCCAGGAAGATGCCGCCGTTCACGCGGCGCGGGTCGATCCGCTTCTGCAGGCGCTTGAGCGAGCTCATGGCCAGGACGGCCGCAAATTTTGACATGATCGAATTCGAGAAGGCGTCCTTGAGGAAGTCGCCGACCAGCTTGGCGGTGCCTTCCCCGGTCTTCAAGGCGACATTGCCGGTGAATCCGTCGGTGACGATCACATCCACGCGGTCGGACGGCAGGTCGCCACCCTCGACGAAGCCGACATAGGTATAGCTGCCGGCGGCGGCCTGCTCGATCATCTCGTGGGCCTGCTTCAGTTCGGCGCGGCCCTTGTGTTCCTCGGTGCCCACGTTCAGCAGGCCGACGCGCGGCATGGGCAGGCCCAGGCCGTTGCGCGCATAGGATGCCCCCATCAGGGCATATTGCAGCAGGTCATGCGCATCGGCGCGGATGTCCGCGCCCACGTCCAGCATGATGTTGAACCCTTGGGGGTTGCGCGACGGCCACAGACAGGCGATGGCCGGCCGGTTCACGCCCGGCAGCTTGCGCAGGCGCATCATCGACAGCGCCATCAGCGCGCCGGTGTTCCCGCAGGACACGGCGACCTGCGCCTCTCCAGCCTTGACCGATTCCAGCGTGGACCACATCGACGTGCCCTCGCCCTTGCGCAGGACCTGGCTGGGCTTGTCATGCATCGTCACCACGCCCGCAGCATGGCGGATGTCGCAGCGACCCGCCAGCACTTTGCGGCGCGCGATCAGGCCCGCAAGCTCTGCCTCGTCGCCATGGACGATGAAGCGGATCTCGGGGTTCTTCTCGGCGCTTTCGGCCATGCCTGCGACGACGACGGCAGGGCCGCGGTCGCCACCCATGGCGTCAACCGATATCACCACGCTGCCCCCGGATTCGGGGACGCGCGGTGTCGGCGTGCTCGCGGAGGGGACGGACATCAGGACGGGCGCGCCGGAATCAGGCCGCGTCGTCGTCCAGGTCGATCTCGTTCGCCTTCGCGATCACTTCGCGGTCGGCGTAGTGGCCGCAGGACGGGCAGACGTGATGCGGGCGCTTCAGCTCGCCGCAGTTGGAGCATTCGTTCGGGTTGCCCGCGACCAGCGCATCATGCGCACGGCGCATGTTGCGCTTGGACCGGGTTACGCGATTCTGAGGGACAGCCATGTCACCACCTCGGTTGTCAGGGTGCGGCGCCAGAACGCGATCACACCAGATTTGAATTCGTAAATGAACCGCGCAGATACGCCATGACGACCGCGCCCGCAAGCCCCGAAGGCCAGGGGACGGCCGCAAACGCACCGCACATGGCCCCCCTTTGCCGCGAACGAGTCGCGATTGCGCCCCCCGGCGGCGGGTTCGGGCGCATTTCGCGCCCACCTGTGGCCCGATGGCCACGCAGCCCGGGTCAGGATTCGCGGTCCTTGCCGCCCAGCAGCTTGTCCAACCCGGCAAAGGGACGCCGTGTGTCGCCGGCGGCATCGTCGTCGGCCGCCGCGGCCTGCGGCAGGCTTGCCCCCTCGGCCCGCGGATAGGCGGGCAGGGCCAGCGACAGGGCCTCGACCATGATCGCGGTCAGGTCGATGAAGTTGCCAAGGGGTTCCAGCGTCTCGTCCGGCATCTCGATCTCGTCGCCCTCGGGGGCGGCCACATGCGGAGAGAACTGGATGCGGACCGGTTCCGAGATGTCGGTGCGCACGGGCTTCAGCGTGATGACGCAGGGTTGCGTCACCCGCGCGGCCAGCGTGGCCGTCAGCAGCCAGCTGTCGGTGCCATGCGCGCGCAGCGTGCCGCGAAAGTCCAGGCGCGTCAGTGCGTCCAGTCCCAGCTCGGCCGCCAGGGCCTCCCGCACGCCTTCGTCGGGGCGCAGGTGAAAGGTCGTCGGCGCGTTCGGGTTCAGATGCGCGACGCGCAGCCGCTGCGGATGCGATTCGGGGGTGATCATGTCGGACCTTTGTCGATGCGGCGCGGGGCGCGTGACCCCGAGGATTGATATTCTTGAGCAGGGTGGCCGAGTTTGCTAGGCAGGGCGGGCCGCGTCAACCGCCCCAAGGAGGGAACCCGCCCATGTCCGCCATCAGAAGCCTGATGACACTGGCGTTTCTGGCTGTCCTCGGGCTTGCCGCCTGTGCACCCATCGAACGGAACCACGGATACGTCCCCCCCGATCTGGAGCTGGCGCAGGTCGTGCCGGGGCAGACCACGATGGAGGAACTGCCCGGTCTGATCGGTCGCCCGTCGGCCCAGGGCCTGCTGACGGGGTCCGGCTGGTACTATGTCGGATCGCGCTGGCGCCGCCTCGGCCCAGCCGCCCCGCGCGAGATCGACCGCAAGGTCGTCGCCATCTCGTTCGCGCCCACCGGCGTGGTCAGCAATGTCGAGACCTTTGGGCTGGAACGCGGCCGCGTGGTCAGCCTGTCGCGCCGCGTGACCGACGGCAGCGTGACCGACATCTCGTTCATCGGACAGCTTCTGGGCAACCTGGGCAACTTCCAGGCCGGCGATTTCGTCGACTGACGGCGCAGGCCGGGCGCGGTCGCCTAGACCGCGCCGGCCAGCTGTTCCGCCAGGCGGTGCAGGTCATCGCGATGCCCGGTGCGCCCCGACGGCAGGTCCGGGTCCGACGTCATCGCGATGGACAGCGCCGGCTGGCGCCGCGTCGCGGGGAACACATAGACCATCTGCCCGCCATAGCCCCAGCCATAGCGCACGTCCCGCCCCGCCATCCGCCCCAGGAACCAGCCATAGCCGTATCCCTGGCCGCTGAAGATGCTGGAGGTGCGGCGCCGCCAGCTTTCGTCGATCCAGGCCGCGGGGACGACCTGCCGCCCGCCCGCCTGACCGCCCCGCGCGTATGTCGCACCGAAGGCCAGCAGCGACCGGGTGCTCATCGCCATCTGGTTGCCGCCCAGATAGATGCCCTGCGGATCGCGGTCCCATCCGGTGATGCGAAATCCGGGAATGGGCGACAGCCAGTCGCGTGCGACGTCCAGCAGCGGGCGGCCGGTGACGCGGGTCAGGATCGCCGCGACCAGATGCGTCGATGCGGTCGAATACTGCATCCGCGTGCCGGGATCCTGGACGAAGGGCGCGGCCAGCGCGCTGCGCACCCAGTTCGGGCTGCTGACCCATCGGCCGTAATTCTGTCCCGACTGGCGTTCCAGCCCGGCCTGCATCGACAGCAGGTTGCCCAGGGTGACGCGCGCCAGCCGCGGGTCGGCCGATGCGGGCAGGTCGCTGCGCAGCAGCGGTGCGATGGGCTGATCCGCGCTCTCCAGCAGGCCGCGGCCGATGGCGATGCCCGCCAGCGCCGACACCACCGATTTCGACGCCGACTTGATGTTCGTCGGGCTGTCCGGCGTAAAGCCGTGATAGCCCTGGGCCGCCAGTTCAGCCCCCTGGGCGCCGTCGTCCTGCCACAGGGCGATGGCGCGCAGGGGCGGCATCGATCCGGCCTGCGACAGCAGGGGGGCCAGGCTGGCGCGGGCGATGCGGGGGGCTGCCAGCAGCGGCAGGGCGGCGGCGGTCAGGATCAGGGCGCGTCTTTTCATGCGCACAATATGGGGCGGGGGGCCGGGCATGGGCAATCACGCTTGCGTGGGCACGGCGCGGGCTTTACCGCTTGGCCAGCCAATTCGGAAAGGCCCGACCATGAGCGCGCTGGATGATCTTGCCCCCGTCCCGTTCCACGACGCGGATGCGCCGCAGCGGGCGCGGATGCTGTCGCGGCTGGCGGATACCGAGCTGACCGTGGCCCTGCTGCGCGAGCCGGTGCATGACCAGGTCGAATTGCAGATCTTCGATCTGGACGGGGCGCGCGTCGCGCTGGCCTGCGACGCCGAGGATCGGCTGGCGGATTTCTTCGGCCATCCCGTGGCTTACGCGGCGCTGCCGGGGCGGGTGCTGGCGGGACTGCTGAATGCGGACGGAGCGGGGTTGCTGGTCAATCCCGGCCACCCGTCCGAGATGCTGCTGGACAGCGGCATGCTGGATTGGCTGACAGGTGCGCTGGATGCCGCCCCTCAGGAGGGCCAGGCCCGGTTGCGCCTGACCGCGCCCGACCCGCAGGTGGCGCAGGCCTTGGCCGATCCGCTGGCCGAACGGCTGGCCGACCTGCGCGGACTGGTCGCAGGCGCGGCGCTGGTCGGCGCGTCGGGGGACGGTGCCGGGCATCTCCTGGTCATCACCGGCGCGCCCGTCGACCGCCAGCCGGCCATCGCCAAGGCCCTGGCCGAGGCGCTGGCGTTCCTTCCCGCCCAGCCCGGCGGCGTCGACATCAGCTTTTCGGACGCGCCGCCCCCGGCCGGTGCGCTGCTGTTCGACCTGACGCCCCCCGCGCCCGAGGAACCGGCACCGCGCCCGAAAGGCCCCCCGATCCTGCGCTGACCGGGCAAGTGCGGTTGCGTTGGGGGGTTCAACCTGCGATTAAACCGCATGCAGATGCGTCACAAAGCCCTTTCCGTCCATCTTTTGACCGCCACCGGAGCCGTTCTGGCCATGCTGGCCATGCTGGCCGCCGTGCAGGCGGACTGGGCGCTGATGTTCCTGTGGCTGGTGGTGGCCTTCGTCGTCGACGGCATCGACGGCCCGCTGGCGCGACGTTACGACGTCAAGAAGAACTGGCCCGCCTATGACGGCGTGCTGATGGACCTGATCATCGACTATCTGACCTACGTGTTCATCCCGGCCTTTGCGCTGTTCCAGTCGGGGCTGCTGTCGGGCTGGACGGGCTGGTTCGCGATCATCGTGATCGTGTTCACCAGCGTCGTCTATTTCGCGGACACGCGGATGAAGACGCGGGACAATTCCTTCGCGGGCTTTCCCGGCTGCTGGAACATGGTCATCCTGGTCCTGTTCGCGGTCAAGCCGCACTGGACCATCATCCTGCTGATCGTCACGGCGTTGAGCGCCGCGATGTTCACCAACATCAAGTTCATCCACCCCGTCCGGACTAAGCGCTGGCAGGCGATCTCGTTGCCGGTGGCGCTGGCTTGGGTGCTGTTCGCGGGCTGGGCCGCTGTGGTCGACTTTCACCCTGAAAGCTGGGCGAACTGGGGTCTTGTCCTGACCTCGGCATGGCTGCTGGTGGCCGGTGGCGCGCAGCAGATGATCCCGGTACGTCGCCGCCGCCGCCCTTAGGCCGCGCGCAGCCGTCCGGTCAGCCGCCGCAGCAGCGCACGCAGGGGTCCGCCGTGGCGCGTGGCGTTCAATGCGCCGATCTGATGGGGCAGCAGGAACAGCCCCGCGGTGGGCCGCGGCGCACGGCGCGCCATCGCCCGGCCGGCGTCGTCGAGATACAGTCCGTGATAGGCAAGCATGGGGGTGGTCCTTTCGCAGATCCTGACCCCTATGTTGGCGCTATCAGCCCAGCAGGCAACCGCCTGGCTGGTCAATGCTGCGTTGCAGCATCCGCATGGCGGGTCGAGCGCAGGTCGAACAGCCCGAAGGTCGCGACGACCAGGAAGCACAATCCCGGCACCACATAGGACAGCGCCGCGCCGTGGGAATCCATGACCGCGCCATGGATCAGCGGCACGGTCGCACCGCCCAGGATCGCCATGACCAGGCCCGCCGCGCCGAACTTGGTGTCGTCGCCCAGGCCGTGCAGGGCGATGCCGTAGATGGTGGGAAACATCAGCGACAGGCAGGCCGATACGGCGACCACCGCCCAGACACCCGCCAGCCCCGGCCCGGTGGCTGCGAACAGGCACAGGCCCGTCCCCGCCACGGCCATTACCGTCAGCAGCGCCGCTGGGCGGATCACGCCCATCACGCCGACCATCACGAAACGGGCGATCAGGAACACGATCAGGCTGGCCTGCAGGTACCATCCGGCCTGCGCCTCGGTCCCGCCAATGGCGGCGATCACGTACTGGATGGTGAAGGTCCAGACGCAGGTCTGGGCGGCCACGTTGAAGAACTGGGCCACCACCCCGAACACGTAATGCCGGTTCGACAGCAGCCGCCGCAGCGTCGGTGCGAACTGAACGCGGGCGGCGTCGGGGGCGATGGATTCGCGGTCGGTCGGGATGCGCAGGAAGGCGATGGCGATCCAGATGACCAGCAGCACGAAGGCCAGCCCGACATAGGGCGTCATGACCGCGGACAGCTCGGCGCGCTGGATCTGCTCCAGCGTCGCGGCGGGCATGGCGGCGCGTTCGGCGTCGGTTGCCGGGTTCAGACGCGGCAGGATCAGCGTCGCGGCCAGGAACACGCCGATGTTCGTGCCGACCGGATTGAAGGCCTGGGCCAGGTTCAGGCGGCGCGTGGCATTGCCCTCGGGGCCCATCGCGATGACGAAGGGGTTGGCCGAGGTCTCCAGGATCGACAGCCCCCCCGCCAGCAGGAACAGCGCGGCCAGGAAGTACCCGAAGGTCATGGCCTGCGCCGCCGGATAGAACAGGAAGGCGCCCGCCACCGCGCAGCCCAGGCCCGTCAGGATGCCGGTCTTGTAGGAGAAGCGCCGGTTGATGAAGGCCGCGGGCAGGGCCAGCAGGAAATAGGCCCCGTAATAGGCGAACTGGACGAAGGACGCCTGCAGCGTCGACATCGAGAAGATGCGCGAGAAGACCTGGACCAGCGGGTCGGTCATGTTCGCCGCGATCCCCCAAGCCGCGAAGCAGGTCACCAGCAGCGCGAAGGGCAACCGCATTCCGGGATGGACGAAGGGGGGCTTTGGCATCGGGGTTCTCCTGCGCGGACCGGCGCCGTTTGGCACAGATCGTCCGCGCGGACCACCGCGAATGAAAAGGGGGGCGGTTCCCCGCCCCCTGGTCGCGTCGCTGTCGCGGGCGTTATTCGTACTTGCGGATGTCGCCGGATTTCAGGCGGCCCAGATAGCGGTTCATCTCGGCCTTGACGACGGGCATCAGCAGGTACAGCGCGATGATGTTGGGGATCGCCATCGCAAAGATCATCGCGTCCGAGAAGTCGATGACCGGGCCCAGGCTGGCCGAGGCGCCGATGACCACGAACAGGCAGAAGATGATCTTGAAGATCAGCTCCTTGGTCTGGCCCTCCCCGAAGAGGAAGGTCCAGGCCTTCAGCCCGTAATAGCTCCACGAGATCATGGTCGAGAAGGCGAACAGCACCACCGCCAGCACCAGCACATAGCGGAACCAGCCGAACGCGCTGCTGAAGGCATCCGACGTCAGGGCAACGCCCGTGTTGCCGGTCACGGTGCGGATCTGGTCGCCCGCCTCGTTTAGGACGAACATGCCGGTCGTGGGGTCGGCGATCAGCTGCCCGGTGATGATGATCACCAGCGCGGTCATGGTGCAGATGACGACGGTGTCGATGAACGGCTCCAGCAGCGACACGAAGCCCTCGGTCACCGGCTCCTTGGTACGCACGGCGCTGTGGGCGATCGCGGCGGAACCGATGCCGGCCTCGTTCGAGAAGGCGGCCCGGCGGAAGCCCTGGATCAGGGCCCCGATGGCCCCGCCCACGACGCCGTCATTGGTGAAGGCGCCCGCGAAGATCTGATAGAACGCCTGACCGATCATGTCATAGTTCATGACGATGATGATCAGCGCCGTCCCGACGTAGAGCGCGGCCATGAAGGGCACGATCTTCTCGGTCACGCTGGCGATGGATTTCAGGCCGCCGACGATGACCAGGAACACGATGATCGCCATCACCACGCCGGTGATCCAGCCGGGATAGTCGCCCACCACGTTGATCAGCTGGGCATGGGCCTGATTGGCCTGGAACATGTTCCCGCCGCCAAAGCTGCCCAGGATGCAGAAGATCGCGAACAGCACGGCCAGGATGCGCCCGCCGGGCAGGCCGCGTTCGGCGAATCCCTTGACCATATAGTACATCGGGCCGCCCGACACGGTGCCGTCCGCGTATTCGTTGCGGTATTTGACGCCAAGCGTGCATTCGGTGAACTTGGCCGCCATGCCCAGAAGACCCGCCAGGATCATCCAGAACGTGGCGCCCGGCCCGCCGATGCTGACGGCCACCGCGACGCCCGCGATGTTGCCCAGGCCCACGGTGCCCGACAGGGCGGTGGTCAGCGCCTGGAAATGGCTGACCTCTCCGGCGTCGTTCGGATCCGAATAGTCGCCCCGGACCAGCGCAATGGCATGGCCGAAGGCGCGCAGCTGGATCACGCCAAAATAGATGGTAAAGGTCGTGGCCGCGATCACCAGCCAGGCGACGATCCAGGGAAAGCTGGTGCCGGGAAAGTTGGAAAAGATCAGGCTGACGAACCAGCCCGTGGAATTGGCAAAGACCTGGTTGACGGTTTCGTCGATGCCCTGTGCCGCGGCGGGCCCCGCGGCCAGCGCCGCAAGGGCCGCGGCTGTGATGCGTGTTCTCATTGCTCTTGTCCCTGTTGGTTGGCCGGTCACGGCACGATGACCACGGGCACCGGCGCGACCTGCGCCAGCGTCGCCGCGACCGATCCGAAGATGCGCGAGGCAAAGCCCGAATCGCCCATCCGGCCGATGAAGATCATCGCCGCGCCCTCATCCTTGGCGATGCGGCACAGCGTTTCGGCGATGTGGCCGTATCGCAGCGTGGTCGCGCAGGGGATGCCCGCGTCCTCGACCCGCTTGACCATGGGGGTCAGGATGGCGGCTTCGGCGCGCTGCAGCTCCTCCTTGCGGCGGCGGTGTCGTTCCTCGACCTCGCTTGGCGTCAGGAAGCTGTAGGGCGACCATTCCAGAACATGCGCGATCAGGATGTGATCGCCCTGCGCCTGCGCGCGCGAGATGGCAAAGTCCAAGGCGCGGATCGAGGCATCGCTGCCGTCGAAACCGACGACGATCTTGCGTGACATTCGTTGCCCTCATCTGTTGGTTGTCGTTTTTCGTTGTCGTGATCAAAGGATAGGCAGGCTTGCCGGGCGGGGCCAGACATAAATGTGTCGCTACAATGGCAAAGGTCGGAACTGCCTTGCGGACGGGCGGTGTCGATCAGGGGTTTTCAAGATGCGCGCGGGGGGGCATATTCGCGGCCATGACCCGGATGCGCCACATCGCCACCGCCCGCACCGCGCCCCACGGCGCGCGTCTGGCCGTGCAGCTTCGCGGTCTGCTGCTTCTTACGCTGCGCTGAGCGGGTCTTCCGGGCCGCCGCTCAGACAGGTCAGCGCCCGGGAAACCCCACAGGACCACGTAAGAAGGACCAAGCCAATGACCGAACAGAACCGCGTCGTGATCTTTGACACCACGCTGCGCGACGGCGAACAGTCGCCCGGCGCCACCATGTCCCACGCCGAAAAGCTGGAAATCGCTGCTATGCTGGACGAGATGGGCGTGGACGTGATCGAGGCCGGATTTCCCATCGCCTCGGAAGGCGACTTTGCCGCCGTGTCCGAGATCGCGAAACAGTCCAGGAACAGCGTGATCTGCGGTCTGGCCCGCGCCCAGCTGCCCGATATCGACCGCTGCTGGGAGGCCGTGAAGCATGCCCGCCAGCCGCGCATCCACACCTTCATCGGCACCTCGCCGCTGCACCGGGCGATCCCGAACCTGGACATGGACCAGATGGCGGACCGCATCCACCAGACGGTGACCCATGCGCGCAACCTGTGCGACAACGTGCAATGGTCGCCCATGGACGCCACGCGGACCGAGCATGATTATCTGTGCCGGGTGGTGGAAATCGCCATCAAGGCCGGCGCCACCACGATCAACATCCCCGACACGGTGGGCTATACCGCGCCGCGCGAAAGCGCCGCCCTGATCGCAATGCTGCTGGAGCGCGTGCCCGGCGCGGACCAGATCATCTTTGCCACGCATTGCCACAACGACCTGGGCATGGCGACCGCCAACGCCCTGGCCGCGGTCGAGGCCGGTGCCCGCCAGATCGAATGCACGATCAACGGTCTTGGCGAACGCGCCGGCAACACCGCGCTGGAGGAGGTGGTGATGGCGATGCGGGTCCGCAACGACATCATGCCGTTCCGCACAGGCATCGACACGACCAAGATCATGGGCATCTCGCGTCGCGTGGCGGCCGTGTCGGGCTTTCCGGTGCAGTTCAACAAGGCCATCGTCGGCAAGAACGCCTTCCTGCACGAATCCGGCATCCACCAGGACGGCGTGCTGAAGAACGTCGAGACCTTCGAGATCATGCGCCCTGCCGATATTGGCCTGACCGAGAACAACATCGCCATGGGCAAGCATTCGGGCCGCGCCGCGCTGCGCGCCAAGCTGGCCGATCTGGGATACGAGGTCGGGGACAACCAGTTGAAGGACATCTTCGTGCGGTTCAAGGCCTTGGCCGACCGCAAGAAGGAGGTCTATGACGACGACATCGTGGCCCTGGTCCTGGACGCTGCCGCCAACACGGCCGAGGATCACCTGCAGGTCAAGCACCTGCGCGTCGTCTGCGGCAGCGACGGCCAGTCCGCGGCCCTGACCATGATCGTGGACGGGGTCGAGAAGCGGGCCGAGACGACCGGCGACGGGCCGGTCGATGCGTGCTTCAACGCGGTGCGGGAGATCTTTCCGCACGACGCGCGGCTGCAGCTGTACCAGGTCCATGCCGTGACCGAGGGCACCGATGCGCAGGCCACCGTCAGCGTCCGCATGGAGGAGGAGGGCCGCATCGTCACCGGCCAGGCCGCCGATACGGACACGATCCTGGCCTCGGTCAAGGCCTATGTGGGGGCGCTGAACCGGCTGATTCTGCGCCGCGCGATGACCGGTCGCGACACTGACGCCAAGCAGATCAGCATGTATTCGCACTGAGGCGCGGGGGGCATCGTGTCCCCCCGGCACCACCCCCGCGAGAAATGCCGCTGTCGGCCCAATGCGCGCATCGGGGCTTTTCCGGTGCGGCGCACGGCTCTATACGGGGCCACGTCCGTCAGGGCGATCACGCACCATCAAAACAGGGCAGGCCGGGCCAACCGGCGGGAAAAGGATACGGGCATGGCATTCGGCGGTTTGTTTTCGACCGACATCGCAATCGACCTGGGGACGGCGAACACGCTGATCTATGTCAAGGGCAAGGGCATCATCCTGAACGAGCCCTCGGTCGTCGCCTATCACGTCAAGGACGGCAAGCGCGTCGTCCTGGCGGTCGGAGAGGACGCCAAGCTGATGCTGGGCCGCACGCCGGGAAGTATCGAGGCCATCCGCCCGATGCGCGAGGGCGTCATCGCCGATTTCGACAGCGCCGAGCAGATGATCAAGCATTTCATCAAGAAGGTGTTCAAGCGCACGACCTTCTCCAAGCCCAAGATCATCGTCTGCGTCCCGCACGGCGCGACCCCGGTCGAGAAACGCGCCATCCGCCAGTCGGTCCTGTCCGCGGGCGCGCGCAAGGCGGGCCTGATCGCCGAACCGATCGCGGCGGCCATCGGCGCAGGCATGCCCATCACCGAACCCACCGGCAGCATGGTCGTGGACATCGGCGGCGGCACGACCGAAGTCGCGGTCCTGTCCCTGGGCGACGTGGTCTATGCGCGCTCGGTGCGCATCGGCGGCGACCGCATGGACGAGGCGATCATCAACTATCTGCGCCGCAACCAGAACATGCTGATCGGGGAATCGACCGCCGAACGCATCAAGACCAGCATCGGCACCGCCCGCATGCCCGATGACGGGCGCGGCGCGACCCTGATGGTGCGCGGCCGCGACCTGCTGAACGGCATCCCGAAGGAAATCGAGATCAGCCAGGCCATGGTCGCCGAGGCGCTGTCCGAGCCCGTCCAGGCCATCTGCGAGGCCGTGATGGTCGCGCTGGAGGCGACGCCCCCGGATCTGGCCGCCGACATCGTCGACCGCGGCGTGATGCTGACCGGCGGCGGCGCCATGCTGGGCGAGCTGGACCTGGCGCTGCGCGAGCAGACCGGCCTGTCGATCAGCCTGGCCGACCAGCCGATGAGCTGCGTGGCCCTGGGCACCGGCAAGGCGCTGGAGTTCGAAAAGCAGCTGCGTCACGTCATCGACTACGACAGCTGATCGCGCAGGCAGGGAGCGCCTGAATGGCGCAGAAGAGCACCGATTTCGCCACCCCCGTGCGCCGCGTCCTGATCGCGGTGCTGGCGCTTTCGCTGCTGGCGGTGTTCCTGTTCTGGCGCATCGACAGCCCGCGGGCCGAGATGATGCGCACGGCGATGATCGACCGCATCGTGCCGCGGTTCGAATGGGCCGTGGCCCCGGTGACCAAGGTCACCCAGATGGTCGCGGGCTTTCAAAGCTATGCGCGCATCTATGAGCAGAACCAGGAACTGCGCCGCGAATTGCAGCGCATGTCCGCCTGGCGTGAGGCCGCCGTCCAGCTGGAGCAGGAGAACTCCAAGCTGATGGCGCAGAACAACGTCCGCATCGACCCGGCCCTGACCAGCGTCACGGGCGTGGTGATGGTCGACAGCGGTTCGGCCTTCCGCCAGTCGGTGCTGCTGAACGTCGGCGCCCAGGACGGCATCATCGAGGGATGGGCCACCATGGACGGGCTGGGGCTGGTCGGGCGCATTTCCGGCGTTGGGAACCGGACCAGCCGCGTCGTGCTGTTGACGGACCCCTCGTCGCGGTTGCCGGTGACGGTCCAGCCGACCGGCGAACGGGCGCTGCTGACGGGCGACAACACGCCGCTGCCGCTGCTGGAATTCGTCGAGCAGGCCGACAACGTCCGTCCTGGCGACCGGGTCGTGACCTCGGGCGACGGGGGCGTCTTTCCCGCCGGGGTGCTGGTGGGTCAGGTCGCGCAGGGCAGCGACGGGCGGCTGCGCCTGCGCATGGCGGCCGATTACGAACGCTTGGAGTTCCTGCGCGTGCTGCGGTCGCATCCGGCCGAGGCGGTGGTCGACAGCGCCGCCATCATCCTGGGCCAGGACAGCGGGCTGATCGGGCCGCAGCTGCCGGCCTCTCCGGTCGACGCGGCGGCGGCCAGCGATCCGCTGGACCCGGGTTCCACGCCATGATCCAGCTGCCCAGCCGCAGCTTCGTCTTGGGAACGCTGGTGTTTCTGGCCTCGGTCTGGGCGCTGCTGTTCGTGCGGCTGCTGCCCCTGTCGGCGGGCATCATGGGCTGGCCCGGCCCCGACCTGGCGCTGGCGCTTATTCTGGCCTGGGTGCTGCGCCGCCCCGACCAGCTGGCCGCGCCGGTCATCGTGCTGGCCATCCTGGTCGAGGACGTGCTGCTGATGCGCCCCCTGGGCCTGTGGACCGCCATCGTGCTGCTGGGATCCGAGGCCGCACGTCTGCGAGAGCCCCGTTGGCGCGATCAGCCATTCATGGTTGAATGGTTCCGCGTGGGCGTGCTGATCGGGCTGATGATGCTGGGCTATCGCTTGGTGCAGGTCGTGTTCGCGCTGCAGGTGCCGGCCCTGGGGCAGGTGATCCTGCAGTTTCTGGCGACGGTGGCGGCCTATCCGCTGGTCGTCTTCGGGGCGCGTTGGCTGATCGGGCTGCGCCGCCTTGGCCGCGGCGATCCGACATGAGGACAAGGGCATGAAGAAGTCCCAACGCGAGATCCTGGACAGCTCCCGCCAGATCACCCGGCGCGGGCTGATGCTGGCCGGCATCCAGGTGGCCACCGTCACCACGCTGGCGCTGAAGATGCGGTCGATGCAGCTGGACCATGCCGAGGAATACCGCACGCTGGCGGACGGCAACTCGATCAAGATCCGGCTGCTGCCGCCGTCGCGCGGGCTGATCCTGGACCGCAACGGGATCATCATCGCGGGGAACGAACAGAACTATCGCGTCACCCTGACGCGCGAGGAGGCGGGCGGCGACGTCCAGGCCGTGCTGCGCCGCCTGTCGCGGCTGGKGCCCATGACCGACGCCCGCATGGCCGAGCTGATGGACGAGTTCTCCCGCCGCAGCGCCATCACCCCCATCGTGCTGGCCGACCGCCTGACCTGGGAGCAGTTCAGCGCCATCGCGGTCAACGCCCCGTCGCTGCCCGGCGTCACGCCCGAATCGGCGCTGTCGCGCGCCTATCCGCGGGCGGGCGATTTCGCGCATGTCATGGGCTATGTCGGCCCCGTCAGCGATTACGACCTGTCGCGGATCGAGGACCCTGACCCGGTCCTGCTGCTGCCGGACTTTCAGCTGGGCAAGATCGGGGTCGAGGGCCGCATGGAGGAGATCCTGCGCGGCAAGGCGGGCGCCCGCCGCGTCGAGGTCAACGCCCAGGGCCGCGAGATGCGCCAGCTGTCGCGCCAGCAGGGCGAACAGGGGGCCACGCTGCAGCTGACGCTGGATGCCGCCTTGCAGAACTATGCCGCGCAGCGGATGGGCACCGAAAGCGCCGCCGCCGTCATCACCGACTGCCAGACTGGAGAGCTGCTGACGATCTGTTCGTCGCCCAGCTTCGATCCCAACAAGTTCGTGCGCGGCATCAGCAGTCCCGAATACCGCGCGCTGATGGATCACGACCACCGCCCCCTGGCCGACAAGACGGTGCAGGGCGTCTATCCGCCCGGCTCGACCTTCAAGATGGTCACGCTGATGGCCGGGCTGGAGGCCGGGGTGATCGACGCGGGCACCCGGTTCTATTGTCCGGGCTACACCGAACTGGGCGGCCGGCGGTTCCACTGCTGGCGGCGCGGCGGGCATGGCACCGTCGATGCGATCAAGAGCCTCGAGGAAAGCTGCGACGTCTACTACTACGAACTGGCGCAGCGGGTGGGCATCGACCGGATTGCGATCATGGCGCGCGAGCTTGGCCTGGGCCAGCGCCACGACCTGCCCATGTCGGCGGTGGCCGAAGGGATCGCCCCCGACCGCGAATGGAAGATGGCCCGCCACGGCC
>NZ_WEKR01000032.1:0-41925 GCF_024105395.1 Paracoccus sp. 08
TGGCGTCAATCATCACTGTCTTCCGGTCGGCGGCTTCGGAACCTCCATCATCCGGGCGAAAACACCGATGTCGCTCCAGCGCTTCCATCGGTTGTAGAGGGTCTTCGGTGGACCACACTCTGGCGGCGCATCGGACCAACGCAAGCCATTACGATTGATGAAGACTATCCCGCTCAAGACCCGCCGATCATCGACCCGTGGGCGGCCATGGCTCTTTGGAAAGAACGGCCGCAGCCGCGCCATCTGCTCATCACTCAGCCAAAAAAGATTGCTCAGCATGCCCCCATCAGTTCGGGAGCGTGAAACACGCCGGCAAGGGGGTCGAAACCCGATTAATGGGTCATGGCCCTAGGCTTTACGTATGGAATGGCGTTCTGTCGTATTAAGAACATGTAACCCGGGCGGCTGTGGAGTTGACAGTGTATAGGCTATAATTTTGTGTCGCAGCTTTGGTATTGCTTATGTATAGGCAGTGACACTTACACTATTCACTGACCAAATTTGCAGTGGTCTAATCGCATAGATACTATCGTTCGGTAGTATAGGGTCACGCACCTGATCATCTTGGTCAATATGATCCCAATAACGGTTTTATTGATTAACTATTTTTTGACGTAAATCGATATTTAAAATTCTTTACGATTTGTAAGTTATTACAATGGAGAGCAAGTGCCTTTTGGTATAAATTAGCATTAATACTTGTATGTCAACATGGCCGACGATCACTTACCCTCCAGTGCCTTTTAAAATTTCCAGCATGCATTAAATTTTTATCCTTAGTAAATTCATAGTTTTAAATATAGAATATTTATCTAAATTGTATATTTTATCACTCTTATTTTTATAAATATACCCTTAAAATCCCAGCTTATCTTAACTTATACTTTTTTTAAAGAAGTGCAAAATTTTTAATCTTTGCGAAAAGATATTGATCCTCTATTGTATGTCAATAGTGGTCGTAAGACTTTGTTAAAAGTAAACATTGACTTGGTCTGAAAGCGCCAGCGGTGTCACCGTGCGGTTGTCGTGCGCAAAGATTTTGCAGCAGTTCGGGAACAATCCAGACCCTGTGACGGTTTGTCCATCGACGGTGACAAGACGCCGATGAAAGGACATTACCATGGCACATAACCCCACTGCTGACGACATTAAACGCGACGCCCGTTCGGCTGCGAACGAAGCCCACGGCGACCTGAAGGATGGTGCCCGCAAGATCGCGGACGACGTTCGGGACACCGCGCGCGAACTGTCCGACAATTCGGGTGCGGCACGCCTGAAAGAGCGTGGCGCAGCACTGGCCGATGATGCCGTCGAAACGGGCAAGTACTATGCCGAACGCGCCCGCGAGACCGGTCAGGAATACGCCGATCGCGCGCGTCTTGAGGCAGAGCGCCTGTACGAAGCAGGCCAGCAGAAGGCGACCGAAGTCGCTCACTACGCTGAAGAGCGTTATGACGAAGTGTCCGAGATGGTTCGCCGCAACCCGGCGCAGGCCTTGGGTATCGCGGCCGGTGTCGGCTTCCTAGTCGGTCTGCTGATCTCGCGTCGCTGAGGTCGGGCATATGTTCGATTTCGCCCGACGCGTTCAGGAAGCTGTCGGCGACACGGTCCGGCGCACGGCGATGAAGGCCGTCGCCGGATTGGTCGGACTGATGGCTGGCGGATTCTTGACGGCTGCCCTGTGGTCGTGGCTTGCCAACGATCTGGATTGGGGCTCGACCTTGGCGTCGTTGACCATCGGCGGAGGTTTGATCGTGCTGATGATCATCCTTCTGGCCATGGCGGCAAAGCGCAAGCACACTATGCCGACAACTGATGATCTGAAACGTGAGGTCGAAGCTCGGGTTTCTTTGGCGACCGATGCGGCGGCGACTCGTGCGCGGGCGGAAGCGACGCGAATTGTCGAACTGGCCGAAGCGAAGGCACATTCGCTGATGGATCAGGCTGGCTCTCGCGCGACCAAACTTGCTTCTGATGCAGAAGAAAAGCTGTTCGGCAGCGTCCGCAATACCGCTCGCGCTGCGGGTCTTACGTCTTCCAACGTTACTGCTGCAAGGCAGTCGCTTCAAAACGGCGCGCATCAGTTACGCCAAGCGACCGACAGCAATGCTGGAACGATGACCAAGCTGGTTGGAGCGTTCGCTGTCGGTGTCACGTTGGCCGCAGCAATGCAGCAACGTCGACACGACAGGATGGATTACGATCCCGACGACATGATGTGAAAAAGGGCGCCTCGGCGCCCTTTTTTTTATTCCAGATCAGGCATTTGCCTCCCGGATCTTGTTGGCTGCATCCTTGTCGAACGCGACGCCCTTTTTTTCCAGCAGCTGATCAAGTTCTCCTGACAATGTCATCTCGGTGATGATGTCGCAGCCACCTACGAACTCACCCTTGACGTAAAGCTGGGGAATGGTGGGCCAGTCGGAGAAATCCTTGATGCCTTGGCGGATGTCAGCGTCCGACAATACGTTCACGCCCTCGTAGGGCACGCCCATATAGTTCAGAACGCCGGCAACTCTGCTCGAAAAGCCGCATTGGGGCATCTCGGGCGTGCCTTTCATGAACAGGACCACGTCGTTGCGGTCGATCATGTCCTGGATGCGCGTGTTCGCGTCGCTCATATCGGCAATCCTTGTAAGGGGGCAGGGGGCGCGTCAGTCAGGCGCCTTGGTGGTCAGGGCAAGCGCATGCAACTCTCCGGCAGGGCCGTCCATCTTGCCCTGAAGGGCGGCATAGACGGCGCGCTGTTGCTGCACGCGGTTCAGCCCGCGAAAGCTTTCATCGATAACTTCGGCGGCATAGTGGTTTCCATCACCGGCCAGATCAGTGATCGTAATCTTTGCCTGGGGAAAAGAGACCCGCAGAAGGGCCTCGATATCATGCGCTTCCATGGCCATGGGCGGATCCTTGTCTGTGTCACACATGATGTAGGGGATGCCGGCAAAGGCTGCAAGACCGGCACGAAAACGGCCGCGTTCCAGAGAAACGCGGCCGCCACGATTAATCTTATCAAGGTTTACTGCGTCGCGCTGACCGCACCCACGGTTCCGCCGACAACCGCGCCGGCCGGACCCGCCACAGCCGCACCGCCAAGACCGCCGGTCGCGGCGCGCTCGCCAACCGTCGTTCCGCATGCCGAAAGCGCCAGCATCGCGCCGCACAGTCCCACAGCCACATATTTCATGATGAATGTCCTTTGATGTCAGGTTCTGTAAAACAGACGCAAACCAAGGGTCACAGGTTCCGGGATTGCCGTAGAAAGGCGATCGAAAGCAGGGGAAAATTTCTTCCTGATAATCTGTATTATGTACCAGAAATGTCTCTCCGGTTAGCCTTTCAACCTTTTCACCACTTGTCCCTATGGCACGTATCTTTCAAGGTTCCGGAAAATGGATCGGAGGATCACATGGCCGTATCGCCACCCGTCTGCGATTTCGATGCGCCTTGGCACGACTTTGCGCTGCGCGATACGGACGGAAGCGTCGTGGCGCTTTCGCAGGTCGCCGGATCGCGCGGGACGCTGGTGATGTTCATCTGCAACCATTGCCCCTATGTCAGGTCGATCCTGGACCGCATCATCCGCGATGCGCATGCCCTGATGGACCACGGCATCGGCGTCGTCGCCATATCTTCGAACGACGTCGCGGCCTATCCGGAGGATAGCCCGGCGCTTATGAAGGACTTGGCGCAGCGAAACGGTTTTCGCTTTCCCTACCTGTATGATGCGGATCAGTCGGTCGCACGGGCCTATGGCGCCGAATGCACGCCGGACTTTTTTGGCTATTCCGCCGACGGTCGACTGCAGTATCGCGGTCGACTGGATGCCTCGACCCGTGCGGCGGCGGCGACGGACGCCCGCCGCGACCTGTATCTGGCCATGGTGCAGATCGCGGAAACCGGGCAAGGTCCGCGCGATCAGGTCGCATCGATGGGATGCTCGATCAAATGGAAGGCCGCATGACCATGGACAGACCCTGCCCGATCGTATTCGACCTGGACGGCACGCTGATCGACAGCGCGCCCGACATCCACGCCTGCGTGAACGCGGTCCTGCGCCAGCATCAGATCGCACCGCTGCCCCTGGCGCGGGTGCGCAGCTTCATCGGTGGCGGTGTCGAGCTGCTGTGGACCCGGATCATCGCCGCCTGCGGTATCGAACCGGTGCATCGGCCCGCGCTGATCGCGGCCTTCATGGCGCGCTATCACGATGCCACGGCCCTGACGCGCCTGTTTCCGGGCGTGATCGAGGCTGTGGGACGGCTGGCCGATGCGGGTCATCCCCTGGGCATCTGCACCAACAAGCCGATGGGACCGACGCGCAGCGTGCTGCAGCATTTCGCGTTGGATCGTCTGTTCCCTGTCGTTGTCGGAGGGGACAGCCTGCCGCAGCGCAAGCCCGACCCCGCGCCCTTGCGCCTGGCCCTGCAGATGCTGGGCGTCGAGGGGAATGCACCCCGTGCGCTCTATGTCGGTGACAGTGAATTTGACGCGAATTGCGCGGCGGCGGTGCCGGTGCCGTTCCTGATCTATTCGGGCGGCTATCGCATGACGCCCATCGCCGATCTGCCGCATCACGCAGCCTTCGATCGCTTTGACGATCTGCCGGGTCTGGTGGATCAGGCGATGGCGCTCTAGGCAGCCGGCTTGACAACCGGCGGCGAAAGACGCCACTTCGGGGCGGACCCGTGCACGAAAGGCCCTATGATGGATCTGCGCCAAATCAGCCCCAACCTTGCCGTCTCTCCGCAGATCCTGCCCGAGGATGTCCCGGCCTTGGCCGATGCGGGGTTCAAGGTCCTGGTCAACAATCGCCCCGACGAGGAGGTCGAGGCCGAGATCGATCACGATGCGATGGCGCAGGCGGCAGAGGCTGCCGGAATGCGCTATCACTACCTGCCGTTCCACCCGGGCCAGATCACGCCGCAGCTGATCGCGGATTTCGGGACGGCGACCGTGGGACAGGGGCCGGTGATCGCATATTGTCGGTCCGGCAACCGCAGCACGGTCCTCTGGGCCCTGACTCAGGCCGGGCGCATGCCCGAGGATGAGATCCTCAAGACGGCCGACGCCGCCGGGTACGACCTCAGCGGCGTGCGGCCGCTGATCGCCTCGCTGGCCAGCCGCAAGGGATAGACCGGGCAGGGCAATGTCCCCTGCCCTGCCCCGTGTCGTCAGGCAGGTACGCCAAATGACCGCTTGACATTTGCAGTCCAACCAAGTCCGGAAAGATCATCGGCGCGAATCGCCGGGCGCTTCATCACGCTCGGCTTTTCGCCCATCAT
This sequence comes from Paracoccus sp. 08, assembly GCF_024105395.1. Classification (NCBI taxonomy): domain Bacteria; kingdom Pseudomonadati; phylum Pseudomonadota; class Alphaproteobacteria; order Rhodobacterales; family Paracoccaceae; genus Paracoccus; species Paracoccus sp. 08. The sequence goes on from NZ_WEKR01000032.1 coordinate 5,283, forward strand.
GGCGACCGGATCTGCCGCGCGCTCGTCCTCGGACATGCCGCGCCATGTCAGGCTTGCGCGGTTGATGATCTTGTCACCGAACTGCGCGACAAGGGCTGCACGCTCGTCAGCGGACAGCGGCTCCTTCTGGACATCGCGGAACTGTACCGTCCATCCGTTGTCCTGCAGGTGGGCCTGCGCCTTCTGGCAGGTCGAACAATGGGCAAGGCCGTACATCGTCAGCGTCTTGGACATGGATACCTCGTCAGATCAGGGGAACGAAGGGCACGCCGCAGGCAGTCAGGGTCAGGGTCGCCAGCAGGGCAAGGGTCAGGCGCATCGGTCGTGGTCCTTCATGGGTCAGGCCTGATGTATCCCCCCCGCAGCAGGTGCCACAAGTCACAAATCGTCGCTGCCGGGGTCGTGGAACTGCGCGCGCACCCGGCGCATCGCCCACCAAACGCCCAGCACCGTCAGGGGCGTCAGCACGGCGACGACCAGCGTCTTGTCCAGCCCCGCGCGCCCCGCCAGCGGCGCCAGCGCATAGCTCAGCAGGCCCACCGCGTAATAGCTGATGGCGACGACCGACAGCCCCTCGACCGTGTGCTGCAGCCGCAGCTGCATGTCGGCGCGGCGGTCCATGCGGTGCATGATCTTCTGGTTCTGGGCGCTGCGTTCCACGTCGACACGCGTGCGCAGCAGCTCGGCCGCGCGGGCTGTGCGTTCAAGCATCGTGGCCAGCCGCCGTTCCGCCGATTTCGCCGTGCGCATGGCCGGCTGGTACCGCCTGCGCATGAATTCGGTCAGCATCTGGCGGTCCAGAAACCGCGTCTCCCGCAGGGCGGCGATCCGATCATGCACAATCGCCTCATAGGCGCTGTTGGCACCAAACCGGAAGGAATGCAGGACGGCCTGCGCCTCCAGCTGGGTCGAGACCGCCAGCAGGTCATGCAGCAGCTGTTCGGCGGGCTGCGCGTCGTCGGTCATCGATTCCAGGATCGCGGTCAGGCGCGGCTCTAGTTCGTTCAGGCGGTTGCCCAGACCGCGCGCGCGCCCAAGGCCCAGCATCGACATGGCGCGATAGGTCTCCAGCTCGACCAGGCGATGCACCAGGCGCCCGATGCGGCCGTCCGACGTGCCGGGTCGCACGAAGATCGCGAACCGCATCCAGCCGTCCGCGTCGATGCGGAAATCACCCGCGACCATCGCGGTCTCGTCCAGCACCCAGATCGCGGCCAGGCTGTCGCGCGCGAACCAGCCGTCGATGCGGGCCAGCGCCTCGGCCGGGTCATCGGGCAGCAGGTCGACCTGGATCATCACCGCCGCGACGCGCTTGCCCGGCGCGGCGTGCTGCCAGGCGTCGGGAAAGATCGCCGCTGCCGACGGATCGAACGGACGGATCGGAAGACCCGGCGTCATCGCCATATAGGTCACGAACTCGGTGTGGCTCTCCCATTTCAGTTCGTGACGGCCTAGTTGGCCCTGATAGTGGCTGTCATCGGGATCGGGGCGTGGACCGCCATGGCGGCTGACCAGCTCGCCCAGATGCGCCAGATCCTGCGCTCGGTCGCGGTTGGCGGCGTCGCGCGGCTCCTTGAACGCCACGAAGACCGCGGTCGCCGGCGCGGTGATCCGCGGCGAGGGCCGGGCATGCAGTTCGTTGACCAGCGCATAACGCAGGGGATGTTCTGTGGCCGGGTTCATCTGCCGCTCCTGAAGACGGGGCAACGGCCCCTGCCCCATTTCAAGACCACCGCGACAGGCGGCACAAGTGGGAACGCCCGCCGGCTGTGAACCGGCGGGCGTCCGTGGCACGATTGCGCCGGATCAGTCGATCATGGGCAGCAGCTTGTTGATGCTGTCCTTGGCGTCGCCATAGAACATCCTGGTGTTCTCCTTGAAGAACAGCGGGTTCTCGATGCCGCTATAGCCGGTGCCCTGCCCGCGCTTGGACACGAAGACCTGCTTGGCGCGCCACACCTCCAGCACGGGCATGCCGGCGATGGGGCTGTTCGGATCGTCTTGGGCCGCGGGGTTCACGATGTCATTGGACCCGATGATGATGACGACGTCGGTCGAGGGGAAATCCTCGTTGATCTCGTCCATTTCCAGCACGATGTCATAGGGGACCTTGGCCTCGGCCAGCAGCACGTTCATGTGGCCGGGCAGACGCCCCGCGACGGGGTGGATGGCAAAACGCACCGTCTTGCCCGCCGCGCGCAGCTTGCGCGTCAGTTCGCTGACCGCACCCTGCGCCTGCGCGACCGCCATGCCATAGCCCGGCACGATCACGACGCTGTCCGCCTCGTTCAGCGCGGATGCCACGCCGTCCGCATCGATGGCAATCTGCTCGCCCTCGATCTCGGCTGCGGGGCCGGTCTCTCCGCCGAAACCGCCCAGGATCACGCTGACGAAGTTCCGGTTCATCGCCTTGCACATGATGTAGGACAGGATCGCGCCCGACGATCCGACCAGCGCGCCCGTCACGATCAGCAGATCGTTCGACAGGGTAAAGCCGATCATCGCCGCCGCCCAACCGGAATAGCTGTTCAGCATCGATACCACGACCGGCATGTCCGCGCCGCCGATGCCCATGATCAGGTGATAGCCGATGAAGAACGCCAGCAGCGTCACCAAGATCAGCCAGAACACCGCCGGACCGACGCCGGTGAAATACAGCACCCCGATCAGCAGCGACAGCGCCAGCGCACCCGCGTTCAGCATGTGGCCGCCCGGCAGCTTCTTGGGCTTGCCGTCGACACGGCCCGCCAGCTTGCCAAAGGCCACGACCGACCCGGTAAAGGTCACCGCGCCGATAAAGATTCCCAGGAAGACCTCGATCTTCAGCATGGCGATCTCGGGGGCGGTCTTGTGGGCCAGCAGGGCCGCAAAACCGGTCAGTTCGGCCTCGAACCCTTCGGCACGCAGGCGCAGGACGCGCGACAGCTCGATCTGGGCGTTGAAGCCGACAAAGACCGCGGCCAGACCGACCAGCGAATGCATTGCCGCGACCAGCTGGGGCATCTCGGTCATCTGCACGCGCTTGGCGACCAGCCAGCCGCCGGTGCCGCCGATGGCGATCATGATCAGCGACAGCAGCCAGTTGCCCGCGCCCGGCCCGAACAGCGTCGCCACGACCGCAAGGCCCATGCCGACGATCCCGTACCAGATCGCGCGCTTGGCGCTTTCCTGTCCCGACAGCCCGCCGAGCGACAGGATGAACAGGACCGAGGCGACCACATAGGCCGCAGTGGTAAATCCGTATTCCATTGTCCCGACCCCTTACGACTTCTGGAACATGGCAAGCATGCGCCGGGTGACCATGAAGCCACCAAAGATGTTGACCGATGCCATCAGCACGGCCAGCGCGCCCAGGATCACGACCCAGGCCGATCCCGACCCGATCTGCATCAGCGCGCCCAGGATGATGATCGAACTGATCGCGTTCGTGATGGCCATCAGCGGCGTGTGCAGCGAATGCGCTACGTTCCAGATTACCCGGAAGCCCACGAAACAGGCCAGCACGAAGACGATGAAATGCGACATGAAGCTGGCGGGCGCGATCAGTCCGATCAGCAGCACGACCAGACCACCGCCCAGCAGAAGCTTGATCTGGCTGGCGGTCTCGGCCTTGAAGGCCGCGGCGTCGGCGGCGCGGCGTTCGTCGGGGGTCAGCTCCTTCTTCTTCTCCTTGGGCTTCTGCGCGGCAATGGCGGCGACCTTGGGCGGCGGGGGCGGCCAGGTGACGTCGTGGTCATGCACGACCGTCGCACCGCGGATGACGTCGTCCTCCATGTTGTGGACGATGACGCCATCCTTCTTGGGCGTCAGGTCGGCCACGAAATGGCGGATGTTGTTGCCGTACAGCTCGGAGGCCTGCGCGCCCATGCGCGACGGAAAGTCGGTATAGCCGACGATGACCACGCCGTTGTCGGTGACGATGCGTTCGTCCGGCACGGTCAGGTCGCAGTTGCCGCCCTTTTCGGCCGCCAGATCGATGATGACGCTGCCCTGCTTCATCATGGCCACCATGTCGGCGGTCCACAGCTTGGGCGCGTCGCGTCCGGGGATCAGCGCCGTGGTGATGACGATGTCCATCTGGGGCGCCAGCTCGCGGAACCGGGCCAGCTGCTTCTCGCGGAACTCGGGGCTCGACGGCGCGGCATAACCGCCGGTGGCGGCGCCGTCCTGCGCGGGCGCGTCGAAGTCCAGATAGACGAACTCGGCACCCATCGATTCGATCTGTTCGGCCACTTCGGGGCGCACGTCAAAGGCATGGACCTGCGCGCCAAGGCTGACCGAGGTGCCGATGGCCGCAAGACCCGCAACCCCTGCCCCCACGACCAGCACCTTGGCCGGCGGGACCTTGCCTGCCGCCGTCACCTGTCCGGTGAAGAAGCGGCCAAAGTTGTTCGCCGCCTCGATGACGGCGCGATAGCCTGCGATGTTGGCCATCGACGACAGCGCGTCCATCTTCTGCGCGCGGCTGATGCGCGGCACCATGTCCATGGCGATCGCGGTGATGCCCTGGTCTTTGGCCTGCGCCAGCAGTTCGGCGTTCTGCGCCGGATAGAAGAACGAGATCAGAGTCTGCCCCGCCTTCATCTGGCCGATCTCGGCTGTGGTCGGCTGGCGTACCTTGGCCACCACGTCCACCGCATCGATCAGCTCCGCCGCGGTCTGGCAGACTGTCACGCCGGCACTGCGATAGTCGTCGTCAGCGAAACCTGCGCGCGCGCCCGCGCCGCTTTCCACGAACACGTCATGTCCCAGCTTGCCCAGATGCGCGGCGGTGGATGGCGTGATCGCCACCCGCGCCTCGCCCTCGAAGCTTTCCCTCGTTGCGCCAATCTTCATGGCTCTGATGCCCCCCGGTCTGGTGATCTTTCGTCGCAAACGTCATAGCATCGCGAAATATTGTTTCACAAGGCTGCGCTGTCGCGACCGGCTCGGAAAGACCATTGCGGCGGCTTGGGAACAACCGGTCCAGCGCATGTGAAAACGGCCCGGATGTGGATGCATCCGGGCCGTTCCGTGACCTGACCGGTCGGATCAGTTGGCCGGGGCCGGCGTCGTGGTGGTCGCCGGCGCGGTGGTCGCAGGCGGCGCAGGGGTGGTCGCGGGTTCTTCGACGCTGACGGCGTCGTCAACAGCGTCAGCCGCACTGTCGGCTGCCTCTGCTGCGGCATCCGCTGCGTTCGATGCGGCCTCGCCTGCACCGTCAACGGCGTTATCGATCGCGGTGCCGGCTGCGTCGGCTGCGTTGCCTGCAGCTTCGACCGCGCTGTCGGCAGCGGCGCCAGCCGCATCGGCTGCGTCGTCGGCTGCATCGGCGGCACCGGCGGCGGCGTCATCGGCGGCCTCGGACGCGCTCTCGGCTGCGGCCTCTGCTTCGGCTGCCGCGTTGTCGGCAGCGGCTTCGGCCTCGGACGCCGCGGCATCGACTTCGGGTTCTTCGACGACGGCGGGGGCCGTGGTCGTCTCGGGGGCGGGTTCGGTGGTCGTCACCGTGGTGGTGTCACCTTCAACGACGGTCGTGTCATCAGCCATGAAACGCTGCAGCACGAAATAGGCCAGCGCCAGCGCCAGCAGGACACCGATGATCAGCGGCAGCGCGGACGACTTGCGCTCCACCGGCTCGACATAGGTTTCCTTCGGGGTGGTGCCGGGTTTCACGCGGTTCGGATCGTTGGGATCATAGCTCATGCAGGTCTCCGATTCAGACTGTATTTTGACCGGGTTAGGTCGCGAAGCTGTGGCGTGTGACCGTTCGGCTGTCAACCGCCAACGCCCGACGCCACGCCTTGCGAGCCGGCGTTCAGGCGATTAACACCGACTAAAGGCCGGGGTTCCGCTTGCGGCCGCATTTTTACGAAAGGCCGCTGACCATGTCCGTCGAGAAACCGCAGCCTGTCCAGCACCTTGCCGATTACCGTCCCTGGCCGTTCACCCTGTCACAGACCCGGCTGGACGTGACCCTGGCCCCCCGCGACACGGTCGTTCTGACCGAACTGGACCTGGAACCGTCGGACCAGCCGGTCGATCTGGTGCTGGATGGCGGCGCGGGGCTGCGGTTGCAGTCGCTGCGCATCGACGGGCTGACCGTAGACCCGGCCCACGTCCTTCGCGACGACGAGACGCTGACCATCCGCGCCGCCGCCCTGCCCCGCGTGCCCTTCACGCTGGCGACCGACGTGCGCATCGATCCGCAGGACAACACCGCCTTCGAGGGCCTGTATCTGTCGGGCGGCATCTTCTGCACCCAGTGCGAGGCCGAGGGGTTTCGCCACATCACCTTCTATCCCGACCGCCCGGACGTGATGACCACGTTCCGCGTGACGCTGCGCAGCGACCTGCCGGTGCTGCTGTCGAACGGCAACCCCGTGCGCGCCCAGGACGGCGTCGCGGAATGGAACGACCCCTGGCCCAAGCCTGCCTATCTGTTCGCACTGGTGGCGGGCGATCTGGTGGCGGTCAGCGACAGCTTTACCACCCGGTCGGGGCGCGCGGTCGATCTGAACGTCTGGGTCCGTCCCGGCGATCAGGACCGCGCGGGCTTTGCGATGGAGAGCCTGATCAAATCGATGCGCTGGGACGAGGACGTCTATGGCCGCGAATATGACCTGGACGTGTTCAACATCGTCGCGGTCGACGATTTCAACATGGGCGCCATGGAAAACAAGGGGTTGAACATCTTCAACTCGAAACTGGTGCTGGCCTCTCCGGATACCGCGACCGATGGCGACTACGAGCGGATTGAGGCGGTGATCGCGCACGAGTATTTCCACAACTGGACCGGCAACCGCATCACCTGCCGCGACTGGTTCCAGCTGTGCCTCAAGGAAGGGCTGACGGTCTTTCGCGACCAGCAGTTCACCAGCGACCTGCGCTCGGCCGCGGTCAAACGGATCGAGGATGTGCAGACCTTGCGAGCACGGCAGTTCCGCGAGGATCAGGGTCCGCTGGCCCATCCCCCGCGTCCCGACCGGTACGAGGAGATCAACAACTTCTATACCGCGACGGTCTATGAGAAAGGCGCCGAGGTCATCGGCATGCTGAAGCGGCTGGTCGGCGACGACGGCTATGCCCGCGCGCTGGACCTGTACTTCGACCGCCACGACGGCGATGCCGCCACCATCGAGGATTGGCTGAAGGTCTTCGAGGATGCCACCGGCCGCGACCTTGCCCAATTCAAGCGCTGGTACACCGACGCCGGGACCCCTGTCCTGACCCTGCAGGAAACCTGGCAGGACGGCACGCTGACGCTGAACTTCACGCAGCAGACGCCGCCCACTCCCGGCCAACCTGACAAGCCCGCCCGCGTCATCCCGATCGCGGTCGGCCTGATCGGCCCGAACGGTGACGAGGTCGCGCCGACCCGCGTCCTGGAGATGACCGAGGATCGGCAAAGCTTTAGCTTCGAGGGTCTGGGTGCACGGCCCGTCGCCTCGGTCCTGCGCGGGTTCTCTGCCCCCGTGATGCTGCAGCGGCAGATGGACGATGCGACGCGGGCCTTCCTGCTGGCCCATGACACCGACCCCTTTGCCCGGTGGGAGGCGGGGCGCGAACTGGCGCTGTCCGCCTTGACCCAGCTGGCACGCGGAGAGGATGCGGGCGACGACTACATCACCGCGATCGGCGCGCTGGCCGGCGATGCCGATGCCGATCCGGCATTCCGTGCGCTGTGCCTGAACCTGCCCGGCGAGGAGGAGATCGCGACCCGTCTGGCCGCCACCGGCACCACGCCCGACCCCGATGCGATCCATCACGCGCGCGCAGGGCTGGCCCGCCGCATTGCCATGGCGCATCAGGATCTGCTGGCGGAACTGTACGACACGATGACCGTGCCGGGCGCCTATTCCCCCGATGCGAACGCGGCTGCGCGACGGTCGCTGCGCATCGCGACGCTGGGGTTGCTGGGGCGGATCGACGGCGGCGACCGGGCCGAGGTGCTGTTCGGCATCGCGGGCAACATGACCGAACGCATGGCCGCACTGGCCGTGCTGTTGCGCATTGGCCGCGGCGACAACGCGTTGCGGATGCTGCACGACGAGTTCGCCGACAACCGGCTGGTCATGGACAAATGGTTCGGCATCCAGGTCATGGCCGCGCCCCCGTCTGACGCCGTCGCCATCGCGGAACGGCTGGCCGCGCGCCCCGATTTCGACTGGAAGAACCCCAACCGCTTTCGCGCGCTGCTGGGCGGTCTGGCGGCGAACCATGCGGGCTTTCACGCGGCCGACGGGTCGGGCTATGCGTTCACGGCGGATTGGCTGATGCGCATGGATGCGGTCAATCCCCAGATCGCCGCGCGCATGTCCACCGCGTTCGAGACATGGCCCCGCTATGACGCCGCGCGCCGCGATCACGCGCGCAATGCATTGGAACGGATCGCATCTCTCGCGGGTTTGAGCCGCAATACACGCGAGATGGTCTCGCGCATGATCGCTGCGGGACGCTGAGGGGGACGCGATGGGCAAGCATGAGGAGGCCCGCGCCGAGATGCAGGCGCGCCTGGACCCGCTGATCGCGGAGCGGGCGCCCTGGCTGTTTTCGGGCCGTCCCCGCGATCGCGTGGCGCGGTGGGCGATGATGCATCTTCTGCGCTATCCCCGCACCGTCGATCTGGGCGCCGAGTTTCGCGACTTGCCGCCGGCCGAGATCTTCCGCCGGATGAGCGACCTGATCGTCCGCGATCTGCAGGTCGAAGGGTTGGAGCATATCCCTGCCACCGGCCCTGCCCTGATCGTGGCCAACCATCCCACCGGCATCGCGGACGGGATCTTCCTGAATGCGGTGATCTCGCAGCTGCGCGACGACGTGTTCATCTATGCCAACCACGACATGATCCGCGTCTTGCCGCAGATGATCGACATGATCGCCCCCGTCGAATGGCGGGTCGAAAAGCGCAGCCATGCCAAGACCCGCGCGACGATGGACTATACCCGCGACGCGATTGCGGCGGGCCGGATAGGTCTGATCTTTCCGTCGGGCCGCCTTGCCAAGCGCACCGGCCTGACCCTGAACGAGCGTCCCTGGATGGCAAGCGCCGCAATGATCGCCCGCAAGTTTGACCTGCCGGTGATCCCGCTGCGCATCCGGGCGCGAAATTCGGCGCTTTTCTACTTGTTCGACAAGATCCATCCGACGCTGCGCGACGTGACGCTGTTCAACGAGGTGCTGAACAAGACCGGCCAACCCTATCGCGTGACCATCGGCGCACCGATCATGCCCGCGGATCTGCCGCGCAGCAGCGACGAGGCGATCCTGGCGTTGCGGCAGGCCGTCCTGTCCCTGCCCACGCCGGGCAGCACCGCGATCCGCCTAACCCGCAGCCGCGGCGTCGCCCGCCTGACCGGAGCACGGCGCCCCGTCGGCGGCTGATTGCGTCCCGCGACGGCCGGGGGGCCAGCCCCCCGGACCCCCCGCCCGGTGCCTGTGCCCGATGGGACGTCAGAGGCCCGTCACGTCACCATGTCATCACGATGGATCAATGCCGCCCGACCGGGATAGCCCAGGATCGTCTCGATCTGTGCCGAGTGATGACCGGCGATGGCCCGCGCTTCGGTTGCGGTATAGCGGATCAGCCCGGTCGCCAGACGCTGGCCGGCGCGGTCGGTGATCGCCACCGGATCGCCGCGCCCGAAATCGCCCTGCACCTGCGTCACGCCCGCAGGCAGCAACGATTTGCCACGGCCAAGCGCCAGGCGCGCACCATCGTCCACGATGACCGTGCCCTTGGGCTTCATCGCGGCGATCCAGCGCTTTCGGGCAAGCTGCGGATCCGCCTCGGGCAGGAACCACGTAGTCCGGGCGCCCTGTGCAACGGCCGACAGCGGGCGGAGGACCGACCCCTCGGCAATCGCCATCGCACACCCGCCCGCCACCGCGGTGCGCGCCGCCATCAGCTTGGTCTTCATGCCGCCCTTGGACAGGCCCGACACGGGGTCGCCGCCCATCGCCTCGATCTCGGGGGTGATCGTCTCGATCACCGGCAGATGGCGGGCCGTCGGATCGGTCTTAGGGTTCGCCGTATAGAGCCCGTCGACATCCGACAGCAGCAGCAGTTGGTCCGCGCCGCAGGTCACGGCGATCTGCGCGGCCAGGCGATCGTTGTCGCCAAAGCGGATCTCGTCGGTGGCAACGGTGTCGTTCTCGTTCACGATGGGCACGACGCCCAGGCCCAGCAGGGTCTGCATCGTCGCGCGGCTGTTCAGATAGCGGCGACGGTCGGCACTGTCCTCCAGCGTCAGCAGAACCTGTGCGGTGATGACGCCGTGGGGTGCCAGAGCCTCCTCATAGGCGCGGGCCAGGCGGATCTGGCCGACGGCCGCCGCGGCCTGCGCCTGTTCCAGCGGCAGCGCGCCGGAAGGCAGGCCCAGCACCCGCCGCCCTAGCGCGATCGACCCCGAACTGACCAGCACGACGTCGCAGCCTTGCGCCCGCCATGCCGCCACATCGTCGCACAGACCGCGCAGCCAGTCGCCGCGCAGGCCCTCGGGGCCGACCAGCAGCGCCGAGCCGATCTTGACGACCAGCCTGCGGGCCCCGCCAAGCTGCGGCACGCTCACGGCTGCCATGTCCCCTCGGGCGTTTCGGGGGCGGCGGGCGCGCGCGACGGCTCGATCTGGGTCCACAGCGCGCGCAGCACGTCGGTCACGCCGGTCCGGGCCACGCCCGACATCAGCATGACCGGATGGCCCAGCTCTGCCTCCAACGCGGCGCGGCGCTCGGCGATCTCCTCCTCCTCCAGCGCGTCGATCTTGTTCAGCGCGGTCACGCGGGGCTTCTGCATCAGGACCGGCGAATAGGCCTCCAGTTCCGTCAGGATGGTGCGCGCATCCTCGGCCACGGTCTCGGATGTGCCGTCCACCAGATGCAGCAGCACGTTCGACCGTTCGACATGGCCCAGGAACTGATCGCCCAGGCCCCGGCCCTCGCTCGCGCCCTCGATCAGGCCCGGAATGTCGGCCATCACGAATTCGCGCCCGTCCACGCCGACGACGCCAAGGTTGGGGTGCAGCGTGGTGAAGGGGTAGTCGGCGATCTTGGGACGCGCGTTCGACACGGCGGCCAGAAACGTCGACTTGCCGGCATTGGGCAGACCCACCAGGCCCGCATCCGCGATCAGCTTCAGCCGCAGCCAGATGGTCCGCTCGACCCCCTCCAGCCCAGGATTGGCGGTGCGCGGGCTGCGGTTGGTCGAGGACTTGAAATGCAGGTTCCCCCAGCCCCCGTTGCCGCCCTTGGCCAACAGCACGCGCTGTCCGACCTCGGTCATGTCCGCGATCACGGTCTCTTCGTCCTCGTCCAGGATCTCGGTGCCGACGGGCACCCGCAGCACGACGTCGTCGGCGGACTTGCCGGTCATCTGGCTGCCCATGCCGTGCTGGCCGGACTTGGCAAAGAAATGCTGCTGATAGCGGAAATCGATCAGGGTGTTCAGCCCATCGACCGCCTCGGCCCAGACATCGCCGCCGCGGCCGCCGTCACCGCCGTCAGGACCGCCGTATTCGATGAACTTCTCGCGGCGGAACGACACGCAGCCCGCGCCACCCCCGCCCGAGCGGATATAGACTTTGGCGAGGTCGAGAAATTTCATGGGACAGCTCCTTTTGCCGGATGCCGATACGCCCTTGACGCCTGTGGCGCAAGGGTTCCGGGCTGGCAATGCCGGGATGTGCGCCTATGTAATGGTCAAAGGAGACCGCGATGATCCGTTTCGACAACAGCTATGCCCGGATGCCGCAAGGGTTCTTTGCCCGCGTGGACCCCACCCCCGTGACCGCCCCCAGCCTGCTTGCGCTGAACGGACCGTTGGCGGATCGTCTGGGGCTGGACCGCGACGCGCTGACGGTCGAGATGCTGTCGGGCAATGCCGTCCCGCAGGGTGCGGCGCCGCTGGCCCAAGCCTATGCCGGGCACCAGTTCGGTGGCTTCGTGCCGCAGTTGGGCGACGGGCGCGCCGTCCTTCTGGGAGAGATCGTGGCCCCCGACGGGGCGCGTTTTGACATCCAGCTGAAGGGATCGGGGCCGACGCCCTTCTCTCGTCGCGGCGACGGGCGGGCCTGGATGGGGCCGGTGCTGCGCGAATACCTGGTCAGCGAGTTCATGGCGGCGATGGGCGTCCCCACGACCCGCGCGCTGGCCGCCGTCGCCACCGGCGATCAGGTGTGGCGCGAACAGGGCGGCCTGCCCGGTGCCGTCCTGACCCGCGTCGCCGCCAGCCACATCCGCGTCGGCACGTTCCAGTTTTTTGCCGTGCGCGACCGCAGGGATGCACTGGCGGCCCTGACCGACCACGTGATCGCGCGCCACTATCCCGATGCGGACGGCCCCTTGGCCCTGCTGGACCGGGTCGTCGCCGCGCAGGCCGAAACCATCGCGCAATGGATGGCGCTGGGCTTCATCCACGGGGTGATGAACACCGACAACATGGCGATCTCGGGCGAGACGATCGACTACGGGCCCTGTGCCTTCATGGACGTCTATCACCCCGACACGGTCTTTTCCTCGATCGATCGCCAGGGCCGCTATGCATGGGCGAACCAGCCCCAGATCGCCGTCTGGAACCTGGCCCAGTTCGCGACCTGCCTGATCCCCCTGATGGGAGAGGAGGAGGCCGCGGTCGAGGCCGCGACCACCGCCGTCCATCGCTTTGCACCGCTGTATCAGGCCGCATGGCTGCGCCGGTTCGGCGACAAGCTGGGCATCGACGGTGCCGCGAACCAGTCGCTGATCGAGAGCCTGCTGCAGATGATGGCCGAACAGCGGGCCGATTTCACCCGTGTCTTCGCGGGCCTGTCGGACGGGACCGCGCGCGACGAATTTGCAGACCCCGCAGCCTTTGACGCTTGGGCGCGCGACTGGCAGGCGCTGTCGCCCGACACGACGGTGATGGTCCGGGCCAACCCGCGGCGCATTCCGCGCAACCACCGGGTCGAACAGGCGATCGCATCCGCCGTGGCGGGCGACATGGCGCCTTTCGAACGACTGTTCGACGCGATCACCCATCCGCGCGACCTGCGCACCGATTGGGCAGATCTGGCGCAGGCACCGACACCTGCGCAGGCGGTTCGCCAGACGTTCTGCGGCACCTGACGGGGTTGTGCGCGCCTGCCCCTTGCGCGTGACGCGGACCCCGCCAAGATCACCCGCAACGCCAGCTCGGATGGATTGATGCTGAAGATCGCAAGCTACAACCTGCACAAGTGCCGCGGGATGACCGGCCCGCATGCGCCGCTGCGCAATCTGGCGGTGATCCGGTCGCTGGACCCGGACATCATCGCCCTGCAGGAGGTGGATTTTCGCCTTGGCGCCCGCCCCGAAGCCCTGCCGCGCAACCTGATCCAGTCGGAAACGGGTTTGGTGCCTGCAGATATCTACGGCACGACCGAAAGCAGCCTGGGCTGGCATGGCCAGACGATCCTGATGCGCCCGCATCTGGCCGAACAGGCGGTGCTGCGCCGCCTGCCCCTGCCGGGTCTGGAGCCGCGCGGCGCGGTGGCCCTGCGCCTGCCCGGCCTGACGCTGATCGGCGCGCATCTGGGGCTGGCGCGGTCGTCGCGGCGTGCGCAGCTGGCCCGGATCACCGCGCAGGCCTCTCGGATCGCGGACGACCACATCGTGATGATGGGCGATTTCAACGAATGGCGCGACGACCGGGGGCTTGAATCGCTGGCCGGGTTCCGGGTCGTGGCGCCGGGACCGTCCTGGCCCGCGCCCCTGCCCCGGCTGCGGCTGGACCGGATGGCCCTGTCCACAAACCTGCACGTCCTGGAAACCGGCGTCTTCAACGAGGCGGGCGCGCGCGACGCGTCCGACCMCCTGCCGATCTGGGCGCGCATCCGCTTTCCGTGAAGATTGCGAAACCGGGCTTGCGGCGCTAACAAGGCGCCAAGCATCAACCGGAGTGCGCTTATGACCGCCATCATCGACATCTTCGCCCGTGAAATCCTGGACAGCCGCGGCAACCCGACCGTCGAGGTCGACGTGACCCTGGAAGACGGCACCATGGGCCGCGCGGCCGTTCCCTCCGGCGCGTCGACCGGCGCGCACGAGGCGGTCGAAAAGCGCGACGGCGACAAGTCCCGCTATATGGGCAAGGGCGTGCTGGAGGCGGTGGCCGCCGTCAACGGCGAGATCGCCGAGAACCTGGTGGGCGAGGATTCGACCGAACAGCGCGCCATCGACATGATGATGTGCGAGCTGGACGGCACGCCCAACAAGGGCCGCCTGGGCGCCAACGCGATCCTGGGCGTGTCGATGGCAGTGGCCAAGGCGGCGGCGGATGCGACCAACCAGCCGCTCTACCGCTATGTCGGTGGCACCAGCGCGCGCATCCTGCCGGTGCCGATGATGAACATCATCAACGGCGGCGAGCATGCCGACAACCCGATCGACATCCAGGAATTCATGATCATGCCCGTCGCCGCGGAGAACATCCGCGAAGCCGTGCGCATGGGGTCGGAAATCTTCCACACGCTGAAGAAGGAGCTGTCGGCGGCGGGCCTGTCCACGGGCATCGGCGACGAGGGCGGCTTTGCCCCGAACCTGTCGTCCACCCGCGACGCCCTGGATTTCATCCTGAAGGCCATCGAGAAGGCCGGCTATCGTCCCGGAGACGACATCATGCTGGCGCTGGACTGCGCCTCCACCGAATACTTCAAGGGCGGCAAGTACGAGATGAAGGGCGAGGGCAAGTCCCTGACCCCCGGCGAGAACGTCGATTATCTGGCCGCGCTCTGCGACGCCTATCCGATCCTGTCGATCGAAGATGGCTGCGCCGAGGATGACTGGGACGGCTGGAAGCAGCTGACCGACCGTCTGGGCGACCGCGTGCAGCTGGTCGGCGACGACCTGTTCGTGACCAACCCCGTGCGCCTGGCCCAGGGGATCGAGCGCGGCTGCGGCAACAGCCTGCTGGTCAAGGTCAACCAGATCGGCACGCTGTCGGAAACGCTGGACGCCGTGCGCATGGCCGACCGCGCGGGCTATACCAGCGTCATGTCGCACCGTTCGGGCGAGACCGAGGACGCGACCATCGCTGACTTGGCCGTCGCCACCAACTGTGGTCAGATCAAGACCGGTTCGCTGGCCCGTTCCGACCGGTTGGCCAAGTACAACCAGCTGATCCGCATCGAGGAAATGCTGGGCGCCACCGCCGAATACGCCGGCCGCAGCATCCTGCGCTGACCCTTCAGTCCGGCCCCGCCTCGGGGCCGGACCTTGCCATCTGGCCCAGGGTCTGCAGCGCGGCGGCCAGCCTGTCGCGCGGCATCCGACAGTTCAGCGCGATGCGCACTCCCTGCACCGGCGCCTGTGCCGGTCCGCAGAAATCCGACGACGGGCGCACGATCACCCCCGCCGCCGCCGCGCGCGACGCGAAATCGGCGGCCGTCCACGGCGCGGGCAGCGGCAGCCAGACCATCGGCACGCCGGCCTGACCCCGCGCATCCAGACCCGCCAACGCCTCCTGCGCCAAGGCCAGCCGATCGGCCACCTGCGCCTGAACCTCGCGGGCGATCCGATCGCCATCGCCGGATCGCAGCAGCCGCGTCACCAGCCCGGTGATCGGCTGCGACAGGCCCATATGACTGTGCTGCGCGGCGACGCGCCCCGCCTGGCCCATCCCCTCGGGGCAGATCAGCACGCCGAAGCGCAGGCCCGCGGCGATGATCTTCGACAGGCTGCTGACATGCCAGACCCGCTCGGGCGCCAGGGCGCGCAGGCTGGGGGGCGCATCGGGACGTGGGCTGGGCGCATAGCATTCGTCCTCGATGATCTGCAGGTCGTGGCGGCGCGCCACCTCGACGATGCGGTCGCGCCGGGCGGCCCCCATCGACGCCAGCGTCGGATTCTGCGCCGAGGGCGTCAGGCACACCAGCCGCGCCCCCGTGGCGCGGGCGACGCGGTCCAGATCCTCGGGGATCATGCCCTGATCGTCCAGCGCCACCGCCTGTGTCTGGGCGCGCATCAGGCGTGCCGCGTGGGTGATGCCGGGATAGGTCAGCGCCTCGACCATGACCTGCGCAGGTTGATCCGCCAGGCACAGCGCCATGACCAGCGTGATCGCGTGCTGACCGCCGTGCGTCAGGACCATGTCGTGGTCGGCCACCGTCCCCAGGGGTCGGACGGACATCCAGTCCAATGCCGCGCCCCGGCAATCCTGGTCGCGGCTGAGCGGGGTGTAATCCAGGACCGATGCGTCCATGTCCGCCGCCATCGCCGCCAGATGCGTGGCAAGGACCCGCGCCTGACCGCAATCAGGCAGCTGCGGGATGCGCAGGTCAGCCGGGCCCTGCGGGGATGCAGGGTGGTCCAGGCTTTCGTACAGCAGCGGCTGCGGCACCGGGCGACGGGGGCGCGCCCCGGCGATGAAGCTGCCGCGTCCCACATGACTTTCCACGACGCCTTCGGCGGCGGCCACCTGATAGGCCCGGGCGACGGTCCCGGTCGTGACCTTCAGCCGCCAGGCCAGGTCGCGCATCGGCGGCAGGCGCGTGCCGGGCGCCAACTGGCCCGACCGCGCGGCCTCGCGCAGGGCGTTGGCCAGGGCGCGGAACTTGGGTCCGGGCTGGCCGGTCAGGTCGGGCTGCCAATCCTCGATGCGCATCTGAGCCTCCTTGCCGCGACATCCCTGATAATGCGCCGTTTTTGCGGGCACAATCGCCTGCGTACAATTGCGCGACCGCATCAGGGCCGGCGGCGTGAAATAACTTTGGGGGACCGGTCTCAGAACACTCGACAGGCCCGAAAGCGGGGCTAAACTGTCGGCCATGCAGGGTGGGAAGTTGCGGGCCGAGGGGGCCCACCGACCCAAGCGGAGGAGACAGAATGAAAGATTCCAAAGCGTTGGACCGGCGGTCCTTCATCGCGCGGGCGTCCATCGGCGGTGCTGCGGCGGCAGCCGGCAGCGTGCTGGCCGCGCCCGCCATCGCGCAAGAGGCACCGCAGATCAACTGGCGCCTGGCCTCCAGCTTTCCCAAGTCGCTGGACACCATCTATGGCGGCGCCGAGGAAATCTCTCAGCGCCTGTCCGAGGCGACCGACGGCCGCTTCCAGATCCAGGTGTTCTCGGCCGGAGAGATCGTGCCGGGCCTGGACGCCATCAACGCGACCACCGATGGCACCGTCGAATGTTCGCATTCGGTGGGCTACTACAACTGGGGCAAGGACCCGGCCTTCGCCTGCGGTGCCGACCTGCCGTTCACCTTCTCGGCCCGCGCCAAGAACGCCTACAACTATCAGGGTGGCGGCATCGAGAACTACAACACCTTCCTGGAAAAGTACAATCTGGTCAGCTATCCGGGCGGCAACACCGGCGTGCAGATGGGCGGCTGGTATCGCAAGGAAATCAACTCTCTGGCCGATATGCAGGGCCTGAAGATGCGCATTTCCGGCCTGGCGGGCCGGGTCGTCGAGAAGCTGGGCGTGGTGCCGCAGCAGATCGCCGGCGGCGACATCTATCCCTCGCTGGAGCGCGGGACGATCGACGCGGCCGAATGGGTCGGCCCCTATGACGACAGCAAGCTGGGCTTCCAGAAGGTCGCGCCCTATTACTACTATCCCGGTTTCTGGGAGGGCGGCCCGACGGTCAGCTTCTTCGTGAACAAGGGCAAGTGGGACGAATTGCCGGAGAACTACAAGTCGCTGTTCCGGACCTGCGCGCAGGCTACCGACCAGAACATGCTGGCGAAATACGACATGAAGAACCCGACCGCGCTCAAGGAGCTGGTCGGTTCGGGCGCTCAGCTGCGCTCGTTCAGCGAGGAGGTGCTGGCCGCATCCTTCGCCGCCGCGAACGAGGTCTATGCCGAGGTCTCGGCCGAGAACGAGTCCTTCAAGACGCAGTACGAGGCGATGCTGCAGTTCCGCGACGATTGGTACCTGTACCAGCAGACAGCGGAATACACGTTCGACACGTTCATGATGATCCAGCAGCGCAACGGCACCCTAGCCGTCGGCGGCTGATCGGTCGACCCGACCGGAATGCGAAACCCCCGCGCAGGTGCTGCGCGGGGGTTTTTCGTTGGTGCATCGGGCCCGCGGTGACGGGCCCGCCCGTCAGTTCCCCGACAGGCCCGGAGGAGGCCCGCCGAAGCCCAGGCCCATACCGCCGGAGGGCGCCGCCGCCTCGGGTGCCGCAGTTTCCGGCGTAGGGCTGGCAGGTGCGGGTGCGTCCGGGGCGGTTGCGTCCGGGGTCGGCGTCGCCGGAGCCGGCTGCTGCTGGCCGAAGGGCGATCCGCCCAATCCGCCCCGCCAAGCGTACCGAACCCGCCGCTGCCACCCTGCGGGGCCGCGGCGCCGCCGCCCAGCCCACCACCGAGACCGCCGCCAAGCCCCCCGCCAAGGCCGCCGCCCATGGGGATCTCGATCCGCATGTTCGACGTGTCCACGACCGGTCCCTTGTAATGCATGACCATCCCCGGGAACGCGATCACCGCCGCGATCATCAGGACCTGAAGCCCCACGAAGGGAACCGCGCCGCGATAGATGTTCAGGGTGGTGATCGGGTCCATCATCAGACCGGTGATCTTGTCCCGATAGGATTTCCGCGGCGCGACCGAACGCAGATAGAACAGCGCAAAGCCCACGGGCGGCGTCAGGAACGATGTCTGCATCGTCACCGCCAGGATCACTCCGAACCAGACCAGATCGACGCCAAGCGCATTCGCCGCCGGGATCAGCAGCGGCACGATGACGAAGGCCAGCTCGAAGAAGTCCAGGAAGAAGCCAAGGATGAAGATGATGATGCAGGACACGATCAGGAAGCCCGTGACCCCGCCGGGCAGCGCGGTCAGCAGGTCGCGCACCCAGATATGGCCGTTGACCGAATAGTAGGTCAGCGAGAAGACGGTCGCGCCCAACAGGATGAACATCACGAAGGCCGACAGCTTGACCGTGGACAGCAGCGCCTGGTTCAGCACGTCGAAGCTGAGGCGGCGCTTGATCGCCGAGAGGATCAGCGCGCCCATCGCACCCATCGCGCCGCCTTCGGTGGGCGTGGCGATGCCCAGGAAGATCGTGCCCAGCACCAGGAAGACCAGCGCCAGGGGCGGGATCATCACGATGATGACCTGCCGCGTCATCGGCGACAGCCAACGTCCGCCCGTGGCACGGTCGGCGACCGCCAGGATCAGCAGGACCACGACCGCCAGGGTCGCCGCCCAGATGGGCGCGTTCGTGACGCCGTTGGCGTCCATCCAGCGGCTGGCCAGCTGGAAGATCGCGACGGCCAGCACGATCACCACAGCCAGCGACCAGCCGCCGCCGCCCAGGCTGCGCGCCTCCAGCGGCAGGGCGGGCATGGCTTTGGGCCGCAGGACCGACAGGATCAGGACATAGACGATGTAGACGCCGGTCAGCGCCAGCGCGGGCACCATGGCGGCCTTGTACATGTCGCCCACCGACCGGCCCAGCTGGTCGGCCAGCACGATCAGCACCAGCGAGGGCGGGATGATCTGCGCCAGCGTCCCCGAGGCCGCGATCACCCCCGTCGCCAGCGGCTTGTCATAGCCGTAGCGCATCATGATCGGCAGCGAGATCAGACCCATGGAGATGACCGAGGCCGCGACCACGCCCGTCGTCGCCGCCAGCAGCGCGCCGACCAGGATCACCGCATAGGCCAGGCCGCCGCGCACCGGGCCGAACAGCTGGCCGATTGTGTCCAGCAGCTCCTCGGCCATGCGCGACCGTTCCAGCACGATCCCCATCAGCGTGAAGAACGGTATGGCCAGCAGCGTGTCGTTGCGCATCACGCCGAAGACGCGGTCGCCAAGCGCCCCCAGCAGGTTCCAACCCAAGTTCACCTGGTCGGACAGGGGCGTCAGGAACACCCCGAAGAAGAAGAACAGCAGCCCGTTGGCCGCCAGCGCAAAGGCGATCGGATAGCCGAACAGCAGGAACGCCACCATCGAGAAGAACATGATGGGGGCAAGGTTGTGGGCGATAAGGTCGATCACGGGCGGCGCTCCGGTTCATCGGTCTGGTCGGTGCGGCCCGTCAGCATCAGCCCGGCCTCGTGATTGGCGGCCTCGTTCGGGCCGGTGTTCTGGTGCGGATCGGGAATGATGCCCCGCATGACGGCGATCTTCTTGACGATCTCGGACAGGCCCTGGGCGAACAGCAGGCCAAAGCCCACCACCAGCACGCCCCGCGCCGGCCAGAGCGGCAGGCCGCCCGCGTTCATCGAGATCTCTCCGGTGCGGACGCTGCCCATCAGGGCGGGCCAGGTCAGCCACAGCATGACCGTGGTGAAGGGCATCAGGAACAGGATCGTGCCCAGAAGGTCGATCCAATGCTGCACCCGACGCGACCAGCGGCCATAGATCACGTCGATGCGGATATGTTCGTTCTCGAGCAGCGTCCAGGCCGAGGCCAGCATGAAGGCCGCGCCGAACAGGTACCACTGCGCCTCCAGCCAAGCGTTCGACGACATGCTGAACACCTTGCGGACGACCGCGTTGACGGCGCTGATGACGACGGCCAGCAGGATCAGCCAGGCGACGCTGCGCCCGATCAGCGTCGTGACGCGGTCGATGCCGCGCGAAAGGGCCAACAGGCCGCTCATGATATGCTCCTCCCTCAAGGTACGGCCTTCGGCCGCGGTCCGGTTGACCCGGTCGTTCTGGCTGGCAGGATATGCGGCAAGCGGCCTGCGCGGGTCAAGGTTTTCCGCCAGTTGACCCTAGGTCAGCGCGGCCATCCCGACCAGCGCCGCACATTCCGCAAGCAGCACCGACGCGCCCAGCACATCGCCCGTCTGCCCGCCCAGCAGGCGGCAGGCGCGGCGCGAGACCGCCACGACCGACAGCCCGACCAGCGCCATCGCCAAGGCCGCGGCCCACGGTCCCGGCGCACCCAGCAGCAGCGCCAGAATGCCCGTCAGCGTGGCCGCCACCACCGCCCGGCGCGAGGGTTGTCCGGCCCCCTGACCCAGCCCGTCGGTCCGCGCCGGCGGCAGGGCACGCATCAGCATCACCGGTGCCACCCGCCCGGCCGCGGCCGCCGCGATCAGCGCCAGCGGTCCAAGCGCCGCCAGCGCCGCCACGCGGACCAGGCCCGTCGCCACCAGCGCGGCCGCGCCATAGCTGCCGATTGTCGATTCGCGCATGATCCTCAGCCGGTCGGCGCGGTCCCGTCCGCCGCCCGCATCGGCGAAATCGGCCAGCGCATCCTCGTGCAGCGCACCGGTCAGCCAGACGGTCAGGGCAACGGACAGCGCCGCCGGCAGCAGGCCCGTCCCCATGATCCACAGGGGCACCCCGGCCAGCAGTCCCAGCACAGCCCCCGCCAGCGGAAAGGCCCAGGCCGCGCGGGACAGCGGAAGAACCTCGGGCGGCAGCAGGCGCCCAAACGGCAGCCGCGTCAGGAAGACCAGCGCCAGGACGATCTGGTGCGACCTAGACAATCCCGGCCTCGGCAAAGGTCGCCATGCCGTTGTGGCATTCCAGCGCGGCGCGCAGCACCAGAAGGGCCACGGCGGCGCCGGACCCCTCGCCCAAGCGCATGTCCAGCGACAGGACGGGCTGCATCGCCAGCGACGCGATCAGGCGTCGGTGCCCCGGTTCGGCGCTTTCATGGCCGATCAGGCAATGGGCCAGCGCGTCGGGATCATCGCGGGTCAGCACGGCGGCAGCGGCGGTGCAGATGAACCCGTCCAGGATCACCGGAATGCGCAGGTCCCGTGCACGGCGTACCGCGCCGCAGATGGCCGCCTGTTCGCGACCGCCGAACGCGGCCAGCGTGTCGTGGGTGCCGGTCACGGCGTGGCGGGCCAGCCCTTCCGTCACGACGCGGACCTTGGCGGCCAGCATCGCGCCCTGCGCGCCGGTGCCGGGGCCGACCCAGTCCTCGGCCCGACCGCCAAAGGTCGCCGCCGCCAGTGCGGCCGAGGTGGTGGAATTGCCGATCCCCATCTCTCCCAGCAGCAGGACCTGGACGGTGGGATCGACGGCGGCGGCACCCTGCGCCATCGCATCATCGACCTCGGCCGACGTCATCGCGGGGCCTTGGGTGAAATCGGACGTGGGCCGGTCCAGATCCAGCGCGACGATTCCCAGATCGGCCCCCGCCACACGGCACAGCTGATTGATCGCCGCGCCGCCTGCACGAAAGTTCGCGACCATCGCCGCCGTCACCGCGGGTGGAAAGGGCGTGACGCCCTGCACCGTGATCCCGTGATTGCCCGCAAAGACCAGCGCCTGCGCGCGGTCCAGCGTGGGGCGGTCGGTCCCCTGCCAGCCTGCCATGAACACGGCCAGCGCCTCCAGCCGACCAAGCGATCCGGCGGGTTTCGTCAGCGTGGCCTGGCGCGCGGCGGCACGGTCGGCGGCGGTCTGGTCAAATCGGGTCATCGGGGTTCTCTGCCATGGGTTTCAGGCGCAGGGGCATGCCGCTGACGGCCATCCAGACCTGGTCGGCCAGCGCCGCCACCGCTTGGTTCATCCGGCCGTGATCGTCACGGAACCGGCGGGCCAGGGCGTTGTCCGGCACGATCCCCTGCCCCAATTCGTTGCTGACCAGCACGACAGGACAGCATTGCTGACGTAACGTCACCGTCAATGCGCCGATATCCGCCGAACCCATGCAGTTCGACATCCACAACGTCAGGCAATCCACAAGGCGCACGCCCTGTCCGTCGGTCGCGCGCAGCGTGCCGGCCAGATCCAGCGGTTCTTCGATGGTGCGCCAGCCCTGTCCGCGATCCTGTTGATGCGCCTTGATTCTTTCACCCATCTCGGCGTCGCGGGCCTGGGCCGTGGCGATATAGATGCGCGGCATCGCATGGCGCAGGACCAGCCGTTCGGCCAGGGCCGACTTGCCCGACCGCGCGCCGCCCGTCACCAGCGTGATATGTCCCCGTTGCGTCATGCGGGCCTGTTTTCCACAGGGCGGTCGGGTTGGAAAGCGCGAAACGCCGCTTGCCCACACCCGTGCTTTCACTAAACCTCACGCCATTCCGGTGCGACACGACACCGACAGACAACTTGGAGGAGTTGGGATGACCAAGCTTTTCGCGACGACCGCCCTGCTGACCGCGCTGGCGATGCCCGCTTGGGCCGTGCAGCCTGCCGAAGGCGAGACCCTGGCCGAGAACCAGACCTATACCTATTGGCTGCTGGACGCGATCAAGTCGCTTGACCCTGCCAAGAACACCGACGTCGAGGGTTCGGACGCGCTGCGCTCGCTGTTCGAGGGCCTGATGATCGAGGATGCCGCCGGCAACATGATCCCCGGCGTCGCCGAAAGCCACGAGATGTCCGAGGACGGCCTGACCTACACGTTCACGCTGCGCGACGCCAAGTGGTCGAACGGCGACCCGGTGACGGCGGACGACTTCGTCTATGCCTGGCAGCGCGTCGTGACGCCCGAGACCGCGTCGGAATACGCTTGGTACATGGAGCTGATGAACCTGCAGAACGCCACGCAGATCATCGCGGGCGAGATGGAGCCCGACCAGCTGGGCGTCGTCGCGCTGGACGACAAGACGCTGCAGGTCACGCTGACCACGCCCACTCCCTATTTCCTGAACACCCTGTCGCACACCACGACCTATCCCGTGCCCCGCGCGGTGGTCGAGGAGCATGGCGATGCTTGGGTGCAGCCCGCCAACCTGGTCGGCAACGGGGCCTATACCCTGGCCAGCCACAATCTGGGCGTCGAGATTGTCTTCGAGAAGAACCCGGAATACTGGGATGCCGAGAACGTCGTGATGCAGACCGTGCGCGGCGTGACCGTCAACGACAACAACGTGGCCCTGACCCGCTATCAGGCCGGAGAGCTGGACCGCGTCCAGATCCCCGCCGGCCAGTATCCGCGCCTGTCCGAGGCGTCCCCCGAAGAAGCCGTGTCTGTGCCCTACGGCTGCTCTTACGCCTATGTGTTCAACCTGTCGGAGAAGGGCCCCGAGGCGCTGAAGGACGAACGTGTCCGCGAGGCACTGGCCCTGTCGCTGAACCGCGAGGTCATCGTGGATCAGGTCCTGCAGGGCGGACAGGAGCCCGCCTATACTTGGACGCACTGGGCCATCAACGGCTTTGCCGCGCCCGAGGGCGGCATGAAGGACATGTCGCAGGAAGATCGCATGGCCCGCGCCGCCGAGCTGCTGGCCGAGGCCGGTTACGGTCCCGACAACCCGGTGCGCCTGCAGCTGCAGTACAACACCGACGACAGCCACCGCCTGCTGGCCATCGCGGCCCAGCAGTTTTGGCGCCCCCTTGGCATCGAGATCGAGCTGAACAACGTCGAATGGGCCGTCCACACCGACCGCCTGCAGAACCAGGACTTCGAGATCGCACGCTATGCCTGGTGCGCCGACTACAACGAGGCGACGACCTTCCTGGACTGGTTCCGCACCGACGGCTACAACAGCGGCAAGTGGTCGAACGAGGAATACGACAAGCTGCTGGTCGAGGCCCGCACGGCAGAGGACACCACCCCCCTCTATCAGCGCGCCGAGGAGATCCTGGCCGATGAGAACCCGGCGGTCTTCGTCTATCACTATGCCAAGGTCGACATGATCAACCCGGCCATCAAGGGCCTGCCGCGCGAGAACCTGCTGAATACCTGGTACGCCAAGGACCTGTACCGCGTCGCGGAATAAGCAGCCATCCTGACCGGGGGCCGGGGCGGCACGACCGCCCCGGCCCTGTCATTTTTCAACCATCCCGCAGGGAAGGCCCCACGCGATGTTCGCATTCATCCTGCGACGGCTGGCGGTGGCGATACCCACGCTGCTTCTGCTGATCGTCTTCTCCTTCGTCCTGATGCAGATCGCACCGGGCGGACCTTTCACGGGCGAACGCGCCCTGCCCCCGGCCGTCCTTGCCAACTTGGAGGCGCAGTACGGTCTGAACGACCCGCTGTGGCTGCAGATCTGGAATTATCTGGTCAACGTAGTCGTGCATTTCGACTTCGGTCCCAGCTTCGTCTATCCCGACCGCACCGTGAACCAGCTGATCGCCAGCGGATTTCCGGTGACGCTGACCTATGGCGGGCTGTCCTTCGTGGCGGCCGTCGTCGTGGGCGTGGCCCTGGGGGTGGTGGCGGCGATCTGGCACAACAGCTGGGTCGACTATCTGGCTGTCGGTGTCTCAATCGGCGCGCAGGTGCTGCCGAACTTCGTGATGGCGCCGCTGTTGGTGCTGGTCCTGACCTTGTGGTACGGCCTGCTGCCGGGCGGGGGCTGGTCGTTCAGCAATCCCAGCTTCTGGATCATGCCGGTGATCGCGCTCTCGACCAGCTACATGGCGTCGATCGCGCGGATCACCCGGTCGTCGATGCTGGAGGTGCTGGGCTCGAACCACATCCGCACGGCGCGGGCCAAGGGGATGCCCGAACACCGCGTCATCATCCGCCACGCGCTGAAACCCGCGATGCTGCCGGTGATCAGCTATCTGGGGCCGGTCTTCGTGTCCATGATCACCGGGTCGGTGGTGATCGACATCTATTTCTCGACCGGCGGCATCGGCAAGGCCTTCGTCGATAGCGCGCTGAACCGCGACTATGCCGTGATGATGGGCGTCACCATCCTGGTGGGCGCGCTGACCATCCTCTTCAACCTCATCGTCGACGTGCTTTACGCATGGATCGACCCCAAGATCAGGTACTAGGTCATGGTCATCGATCAATCCAAGATGCAGTCCCTGTCCGACCGCTTCGTCGAGGCAGAGGTCCGCGGCCGCAGCCCCTGGGCCGACGCGCGTCGCCGCTTTTTTCGCAACCGGGCCGCGATGCTGGGCCTGACGATCCTGGTGCTGGTGTCGCTGTTCGCAATCTTCGGCGGCTATCTCGCCCAGTGGTCGAACGAGGAACTGGATTTCAGCGTCATGGGTCAGGTCGCCGAGATGGGTCAGCCGTCCATGGAAAACGGGCACTTCTTCGGCACCGACAACCTGGGCCGCGACCTGTATGCCCGCGTCGTGCAAGGCACGCGCATCAGCCTGATGGTCGGCGTCGTGGGGGCGGCCATCGCCGTCATCGTCGGCACACTCTATGGCGCGACGGCGGGATATGTCGGCGGGCGCACCGACCAGATCATGATGCGGACGGTCGATATCCTGATGTCGATCCCCTACATGTTCGTGCTGATCCTGCTGCTGGTCATGTTCGGGCGGTCGATGTCGATGCTGTTCCTGGGCATCGGCCTGATCTCATGGCTGGACATGAGCCGAATCGTTCGTGGTCAGACCCTTAGCCTTAAGAACCGAGAATTCATCGAGGCCGCGCGTGCCACCGGCGTGTCGTCCTTCCGCATCATCATCCGCCATATCGTGCCGAACCTGCTGGGCGTGGTGGCGGTCTATGCGACGCTGCTGGTGCCGCTGATGATCCTGACGGAAAGCTTCATCAGCTTCCTTGGTCTGGGCGTGCAGGAACCCCTGACCAGCTGGGGGGCGTTGATCTCGGAAGGGGCCGGCACGATGAACTATGGCACGTTGTGGCAGCTGGCCTTTCCGCTGTTCTTCTTCGTGATCACCCTGTTCGGCTTCTTCTTCGTGGGCGACGGCCTGCGCGATGCCCTCGACCCAAAGGAGCGCTGAGATGGCCCTTCTCGAATTGCGCGACCTTTCGGTCCGCTTCCAGACCAACGATGCCGAGGTGCGGGCCGTCAACGACGTGACCCTGTCCGTCGATGCGGGCGAAACCCTGGGCATCGTCGGCGAATCCGGCAGCGGCAAGTCGCAGCTGTCCTTCGCGATCATGGGGCTGCTGGCGCGCAACGGCCGCGCCTCGGGCAGCGTCCTGTTCGACGGGCAGCAGATCCTGAACGCCCCGCCCAAGGTGCTGAACCGCATCCGCGCCGAACAGATCGCCATGATCTTCCAGGATCCGATGACCTCGCTGAACCCCTATATGCGGGTGGCCGACCAGATGGCCGAGGTGCTGACGCTGCACAAAGGCCTGTCGAAACGCGATGCCGTCGCGCAGGCCGTGCAGATGCTGGACGCCGTCAAGATCCCCGACGCCAAGGGGCGCGTGCGGCTTTATCCGCACGAATTTTCGGGCGGCATGCGGCAGCGGGTGATGATCGCCATGGCGCTGCTGTGCCGCCCCAAGCTGCTGATCGCGGACGAACCCACCACCGCGCTGGACGTGACCGTGCAGGCGCAGATCATGGCCCTGCTGTCGGACCTGCAACGCGATTTCGGCATGGCGATGATCCTGATCACCCATGATCTGGGCGTGGTCGCAGGGTCATGCGAACGGGTCGCGGTCATGTATGGCGGCCGTATCCGGGAAACCGGGCCGGTGCGCCCGATCTTTGCCGAACCCACGCATCCCTATACCCAGGGCCTTCTTGACGCGATCCCGCGTGTCGATCAGGACGATGAGGATCTGCGCGCCATCCCCGGCCAGCCCCCGAACATGAGCCGCCCGCCCTCGGGCTGCGCGTTCGAGCCGCGCTGCCCCTATCGCCGCGAAGGCTGCGCCAGCATCGACCCAGCCCTAGAGGTCTTCGCCCCCGGCCGCGCCCGCGCCTGCCACGCCCCCGTGGCCGAGGTGCTGGCCCGGCGCATGATCGACGACCCGCAGCCCGACCTGGTCGCCGCTGGTGACACCCTGCCGCCGGACGACCACCTGCCCGAGGGCGCCGTCGCCGGTGCCGGTGCGGCCGGCGCCACTCAGACCCCCGGATCGGAGGCCAAGCCATGAGCGATCTTCTGAGCGTGCGCGACCTGCGCGTGMCCTTCCAGATCCGCCCCGAGGGCGCGATGCCCTGGACCCGCCCCAACCCGCTGCGCGCCGTGAACGGCGTCGATTTCGCCCTGGCGCCTGGAGAGACCCTGGGCGTGGTGGGCGAATCCGGCTGCGGGAAATCGACCTTGGCCCGCGCCCTGATCGGGCTGGTCCCGGCCACGGGCCAGGCCGAATGGATCGACGGCAAGGACCTTCTGGCGCTGACGCCCCGCCAGATGATGGCTTATCGCCAGGACATCCAGATGGTGTTCCAGGACCCGCTGGCCAGCCTGAACCCGCGCATGACCGTGGGCCAGATCATCGCCGAACCCCTGACCACGCACCGCCCCGACCTGCCCCGCGCCCAGGTGCGCGAGCGCGTCAAGGCGATGATGGAAAAGGTCGGTCTGCTGCCCAACCAGATCAACCGCTATCCCCATGAATTCAGCGGCGGCCAGTGCCAGCGCATCGGCATCGCGCGCGCCCTGATCGTTGAGCCCAAGCTGATCATCTGCGATGAGCCGGTGTCCGCGCTGGACGTGTCGATCCAGGCACAGGTGATCAACCTGCTGATCCGGCTGCAAAAGGATCTGGGACTGGCGCTGATCTTCATTGCGCATGACCTGTCGGTGGTAAAGCATATCAGCGACCGGGTGATGGTCCTCTATCTGGGGAAGGTGATGGAGATGGGTCCGGTGCAGGCGCTGTATTCCGATCCCCAGCACCCCTATACGCAGGCGCTGCTGTCCGCCGTGCCGGTGCCCGATCCGACGATCGAGACCGCCAAGACCATCGTGCCGCTGGCAGGCGACCTGCCCTCGCCCATGAACCCGCCCTCGGGCTGCGTGTTCCGGACGCGCTGTCCCCGGGCGCGGGCCGAATGCGCGGCGTCTTTGCCGCAGCTGACGGTGGGCGACCATCAGGTCGCCTGCCATTTCCCCGGCCCCCTGACCGAGGCCGAGATCGCCCACGCCCGCCGGACCGAGGCCGCCTGAGATGCCGCCCGACGCGCCCGCATCCCCCGATTATGCGGCGCGTTGGGCGGCGCTGAAGAACATCCCGCCCTTCCTGGTCATGGTCTGGCGGGCCAGCCCCGCGCTGACGCTGGCCATGGTGGCGCTGCGCCTGATGCGGGCGCTGATGCCGGTCGCGATGTTGTGGGTGGGCAAGCTGATCATTGATCAGGTCGTGGCCCTGTCGGCCTCGGGCGGGCCCGACACGCCGGCCGGCTGGTGGGACAGTGGGCTGGCGCATCCGCTGATCGGGCTGGTGGCGCTGGAGCTGGCGCTGGCGATCGCGCAGGACGTGCTGGGGCGGTTGGTCGCCTATGTCGATGCGCTGCTGCAGGAGAAACTGGTCATCGACATTTCGATCCGGCTGATGGATCACGCGGCGGATCTGGACCTGGCCTCCTTCGAGGATGCCAGCTTTCAGGACCGCCTGGACCGCGCGCGGCGCCAGACGATGGGCCGCATTCCACTGCTGAATCAACTGATGCAGCAGATGCAGGATACGCTTACGGTTCTCAGCTTTGGCGTGGGTCTAGTGGTCTACAATCCCTGGCTGGTGGTGCTGCTGGCGCTGGCGCTGATCCCGTCCCTGATGGGAGAGATGCATTTCAACGCCCGCACCTATGCGCTGAACCACGCCCGCGCCGCAGACCGGCGCGAACGCGACTATCTGCGCATGATCGCAGCCACCGCCGAGACCGCGAAAGAGGTGAAGATCTTCAGCCTAAGCCCTTGGCTGCGCGACAGATATCTGACCCTTGCCCGGCGGTTCTACCTGGAGAACCGGGTGATCCAGCGCCGCCAGCTGTCGGTGATGGCGGTGCTGACCGCGCTTGGCACGCTGGCCTATTACGCGGCCTTTCTATGGATCATCGCGCGCACGCTGACGGGGCAGCTGTCGATCGGCGATCTGACGTTCCTGTCGGGCAGCTTCCTGCGCCTGCGCGGTTTGCTGGAGGGGCTGCTGTCGGGGTTCTCCAGCATGGCGGGTCAGGCCATGTACCTGGACGACCTGTTTGATTTCTTCMCCGCCCGCCCGGCCATCGCCAGCCCCGCCGATCCGCTGCCGGTGCCGGTGCCCATCGCGCAGGGGTTCCGCTTCGAGAATGTGGGCTTCCGCTATCCGGGCCGCGACGATTGGGCGATCCGGGGCATGACGCTGGACCTGCGCGCCGGAGAGACGGTCGCCCTGGTGGGCGAAAACGGCGCGGGCAAGACCACCATCGTCAAGCTGCTGGCGCGGCTTTACGACCCCGATGAAGGCCGCATCACGCTGGATGGGCGCGACCTGCGCGACTATGACCTGGACCAGCTGCGCGGCACGGTGGGCGTGATCTTTCAGGATTTCGTCCGCTATGCGGTGACCGCGGCCGAGAACATCGCCATCGGCCGGATCGAGGCGCGCGACGACCGCCCCCGCATCGTGACCGCCGCCGAACGGTCCCTGGCCGATCAGGTCATCGCCAAGCTGCCCAAGGGCTATGACCAGATGGTGGGCAAGCGCTTTGCCCGCGGCCTGGACCTGTCGGGGGGCGAGTGGCAGAAGCTGGCCATCGCGCGCGCCTATATGCGCGACGCGCAACTCTTGGTGCTGGACGAGCCGACGGCGGCGCTGGATGCACGGGCGGAATACGAGGTCTTCCTGCGGTTCCGCGACCTGACGCAGGGGCGGACGGCGCTGCTGATCTCTCATCGCTTCTCATCCGTGCGGATGGCCGACCGGATCATCGTGCTGGAGGGCGGCCGCGTCCAGGATCAGGGCAGCCACGCCGAGCTGGTCGCCCGGCCCGGCCGCTACAAGGAGCTGTTCGAGCTGCAGGCCCAGGGGTACCGTTAAAGCACGGTCCCCAGCACGATCACCGTGATCAGCGCGATGACCGGGATCAGCACCGCGACCACGAAGATGTCTGGATAGCTTTTCTTGTGGGTCAGCCCGGTGATGGCCAGCAGCGTGATGACCGCGCCGTTATGCGGCAGCGCGTCGAACCCGCCCGAGGACAGCGCCGTGACGCGGTGCATCAGTTCCATGCTGATCCCCTGTTCCTGGCCCATCGTGGCGAACTGTTCGCCAAGCGTGTTCAGCGCGATGGACATGCCGCCCGAGGCCGATCCGGTGATGCCGGCCAGCACGTTCACCGCCACCGACAGCGACGCCACCGGGTTGTTCGGGAAGAGGCCCAGCACGGCGTCGCGGATCAGCGCAAAGGCCGGCAGCGAGGCGATGACGGCGCCATAGCCCACTTCGGACGCGGTGTTGAAGATCGGCAGCAGCGACCCCATCGTGCCGGAATTGACGCTCTCGCGCAGGTTGGCAAAGCGGCGCAGGTTCAGGCCGACGGCCAGCAGGATCGACGCGACCAGCGACACGATGATCGCCCAGATGCCGGCGACCGACGACAGGGTCGTCTCTCCATAGCGCGGTTCGGCCAGATAGTCCGCGGACATGTTCGGGAAGACGAACCAGGTCAGGACCGCGTTCAGAACGATCACCGACACCACAGGCAGGATCGCCAGCGCGAAGGGCGGCAGGTCCGCATCCTCGGGCAGGGTCGCGTCAGCGGCGGTGACGGGGTGGTCGCCATAGCCCTCGGCTCCTGCGGCGCGGGCGCGGCGGTTCAGCCACATCGTGCCGCCCGCCAGCATGATGACCCCGGCCAGCGTGCCCAGCACCGGCGCCGCGAAGACATTCGTGCCGAAGAACGGCATCGGAATGGCGTTCTGGATCGCGGGCGTGCCGGGGAATGCCGTCATGGTGAAGGTGAACGACCCAAGCGCGATGGCCGCGGGCAGCAGGCGCTTGGGGATGTCGGCGCGACGGAACAGCGCGTTGGCGATGGGATAGACCGCAAAGGCCACCACGAACAGCGACACCCCGCCGAAGGTCAGCACGCCGCAGGACAGGACGACCGCCAGCACGGCGCGCTGAGCGCCCAGCCTGTCGACGATCCATTCCGCGATCGATCGCGCGGCACCGCTGTCGGCCATGACCTTGCCGAAGATCGCGCCCAACAGGAACAGCGGGAAGTAGGTGATGACATAGCCGCCAAGCGAATTCATGAAGACTTGGGTATAGGTCGCCAGAATCGGCAGGTCCCCGGACATCACCACTGCCAGCAGCGCCAGCAGTGGCGCCAGGATCAGCACGTTGATCCCGCGATAGGCCAGATACATCAGCAGTATCAGCGACAGAAATATTCCCAGCAGGCCCATGCGGCGTCCCTCTCCCGGTTGCAATGGCGCGCATGGTCTCACGCGCGGGACGCGCTGCGCAAGATGCTGCAGTGCAGAAAGTGGCCGGATGCTGGGGAAAGGTGGTACCGCCTCCCCGGCTTGAACGGGGGACCTCTAGATCCACAATCTAGCGCTCTAACCAACTGAGCTAAGGCGGCACAGGGCGGTTCTTTAGCCCCGTGTCCGCAGGGTTGCAAGCCCCGCTTGCCGTGAAATTGCGTCCGCGATACAGAAAGTTTCACCGCGAAAGGACAAGCCATGGGCATCAACAGCGAAAGCGACATCACCGCGAACATCCAGATCGGCCCGACCGACCTTGGGATGGTGCGGATCTATGTGCAGGGAGAGGGCGTGGACCTGCCGATGGACTTCGACCCCGAGGAGGCGACCGAGATCGCCGAAGAGCTGATGGCCGCGGCCGAGGCCGCCCGCGCCATGGCACAGGGCGGCAAGCCTAAGAAGCCCCGGCGATAAGCGCGCCCGGGTCGCACATCACCTGCAACCGCAGTGCTGCGGCCCGCGCAAAGTCGCGCTGCACCTTGGTGCGGCGCGGACCCGACAGGCGATGTTCGGGGGCCATGCGGGTGATCTCGGCGCCAAAGGCATCGGCATGGATCAGGCCGGTGTCATCGGGCAGCAGATCGGTCGGAAAGTCGCAGTCGACCGCCCAGAAATACCGGTCGCACCAGTCAAGGTACCCCTGCCACTTGCGGTCGGCCTGAAAATCGGCGCGACAGCTTTTGCATTCGACGACCCACAGCTCTCCCTTGGGGCCAAGGCTGATCAGGTCGACGCGCAGGCCCCGGACAGGGGTGAACTCGGTCAGCACCGCGTGGTCAAGGCTGCGCAGCAGCCGCCCAGTGCCACGCGCAAGGCGCTGGCCGGGCATGGCGGGCAAGGGGGACAGGTCGGACATGGGCGCAGGATAGAACGCAACCGGAACGTCCGCAACCCGCCTTGCCGCCCCAGCGCCCCCCGTATAGCGTCCGCGCGCATATCGCCAAAGGAGAGCATCATGACCGATATCAAGCGTCTGGAAACCGGCCCGCGGATGAGCCAGGCGGTCATCGCCAACGGCTTCGTCTTTCTGGCAGGCCAAGTCGGAGAGCCGGGCACCTCGGTCACGGACCAGACCACCGCG
Source organism: Paracoccus sp. 08 (assembly GCF_024105395.1). Classification (NCBI taxonomy): domain Bacteria; kingdom Pseudomonadati; phylum Pseudomonadota; class Alphaproteobacteria; order Rhodobacterales; family Paracoccaceae; genus Paracoccus; species Paracoccus sp. 08. The sequence continues at coordinate 38,328 of NZ_WEKR01000032.1, forward strand.
ATCCTGAACCAGATCGACGCGCTGCTGGCGCAGGCCGGGACCGACAAGACCCGCATCGTCTCTGCCCAGATCTGGATGGCCGACATGGCGAAATTCGCCGAGATGAACGCCGTTTGGGATGCGTGGGTGCCCCAGGGCCACACGCCTGCCCGCGCCACCGGCGAATCCGCGCTGGCGACCCCCGACTACGCGGTCGAGATCATCGTCACCGCGGTCCTGTGATCGCCTGAAGGACAGAGCGCGCCGCGCGCAGGCCCGGCGCCTCTCCCCCCTTGCCCAAGCGGTCCATGGTCAGGTCCATGGCGTCCAGCTGGGCACCCCGCCTTGCACGGTTCTCCAGCGCGTCCTGCAGCGCCTGCGCCATGGGGCCCGGCTGGCATCGGCTGCCCAGGAACTCGGGCACGGCGCGCGTCTCGCTGACCAGATTGACCAGCGTGACGGTGTCGGTGCGCAGCAGCGCCCCCACGATCAGGCGCGACAGCGGCGCCATGTCATAGCCGATGACCATCGGGATGCGGTTGGCCGCCAGTTCCAGGCTGACGGTCCCCGACGCCGCCAGCGCCAGATCGGCGGCGGCAAAGGCGGCGCGCTTCTCGTCCGGCTCCTCGATCACGATGGGGGCTGTTGGCCAGCGGCGGATCATGTCGCGGACCATCCCGGACACGCCCGGAACCGTCGGCAGGACAACGCGGACCTCGGGCACGCGGTCCCGCAGGCGGATCAGCGCCTCGTCGAAGCGCGGGCCAAGGCGGGTGACCTCTCCGCGGCGCGAACCGGGCAGGCACAGGACCACCGGCGCGTCGGGCGCGATGCCATGGGCGTTGCGGAACAGCTGCGCCTCGTCCGGGCCGGCCACGTCGGCGGTGGCGACGGGATGACCCACGAAATCGCATGTCATGCCCGCGGCCTGCATCAGCGGCGGTTCGAACGGCAGGATCGCCAGCACGTGATCGATCACCTGCGCCATCTTCAGCGCCCGCCCCGGCCGCCAGGCCCACACAGAGGGCGCGACGTAATGCACCGTCCGCAGATCGGGACGCTTCGCACGGACCAGACGTGCGACGCGCAGGCCGAAATCGGGGCTGTCGATGGTGATCAGGACGTCGGGGGCGGCATCGATGACCGACTGCGCGGTCTGCGCGATGCGGCGTTTCAGGTGGCGGTATTTGGGAAGAACCTCCCAGATGCCCATGATCGACAGCTCGTCCATGGGGAACAGGCTGGTCAGGCCAAGGGGCGTCATCGCAGGGCCGCCGACGCCCAGGAACTCTGCCTGCGGATCAAGCTGACGCAGTCCCGCCATCAGCGCGGCGCCCAACTGGTCGCCCGAAGCCTCGCCCGCGATCAGGAAATAATGCATGCCGTGCTGCCTTGTTGCTGCCTAGCCATGGGTATTGGGACGGACGCGAAAGGGCCAGCCTTTTCAGTCCAGCCCGCCTGCTGCCCACAGGAACAGGCCCGCCGCCTGTGCACGGCGCACCATTTCCGGGCGGTCCAGAAGGATCACCTGTCCCGCCGCCCAGGCAATGCCGGCAAGTCCCGCCGATACGGCCTGATCCACCGTGTCGGGCCCAAGGGTCGGCAGGTCGATGCGCAGATCCTGTCCCGGCTTTGGCGCCTTGTAGAGGACGCCGCGGGCGCCTTTGGGATTGGGGCGCAGGTCGGCATGGCGCGCGGCGAAATCCAGCATCGCGGCAGTGCCAGGCAGCGTTTCCAATGCCAGACACAGGCCCTGCGCAACGACCGCCCCTTGGCCCAGGTCCAGCGGCCCGGTCTGGGCCAGGATCCGCGCGGCCCGGCCCGCGTCCCTGCGGTCTGCATCGGTCGGCTCTCCGGTCAGGATGCCTTCCGCCGGGATAAGGTCAGGCGAAATTTCACTAACGGAACAAATCGTAAGGTCATTTTCTTCGAAAATGCCGAGGACCGTTCGCAGTGCGGCGTCATCGCCCGACTGCATGGCGGTCAGGATGCGGGGGACAAGCTGCGCGGTCCGCGGGTCGAACGCCTCGGGGTCCAGCCGCGGTCGCCGGATCGCGCCGGCAAAGACCACGCGGGTCACTCCTTTGGCATGCAGATCATCCAGGAACGGCACCAGGCGTTCCAGCTGGAACGTCGTGGCGGTCAGGCCGTCCGGGGCAAAGCCCGGCAAGGCGAAGACCAACGGATCGTCCAGGCAGGCGGCAACGGCCGGGGCCAGGGCGCCCTGCCCCGCGATGATGGCGATCCGGCTCATTCGGGTTTGGGCGCCAGAAAGCTGCGGTCGGACGGGCCAAGGATGAAGTCCAGCACGTCGCGTTCCATGCCGGCCACCTGCGCCTCGGCACGCGTACGGGCCGTATCGCGGAAGGATCCGCGGCCCAGATCGCCCAGCAGGGACCGCAGCGCCGCGATGTCGGACCGGGTCGCGCCGCGGCGCTTCAGCCCGATCAGGTTCAGACCGTCCAGATGCCCGCGCGGCCCCTGGACCAGGCCATAGGGGATCACGTCGGCAGTCACCATCGTCACCGCCCCGATCATCGCGCCGCGGCCGATGCGGACCCATTGATGCACGCCCGACAGCCCGCCCACGATCACGTCATCCTCCAACACGCAATGGCCCGCGATGGCCACGCTGTTGGCCAGGATCACCCGGTCGCCGATCCGGCAGTCGTGGCCCACATGGCTGGACGCCATGAACAGCCCGTCGTCGCCCACGGTGGKGACGCTGCCGCCGCCGGCGGTGCCGGGGTTCATCGTCACGTATTCGCGGATGCGGTTGCGGGCGCCGATCTGCAGGCGGACGTCCTCGCCCTTGAACTTCAGGTCCTGGGGGACCTCACCGATGCTGGCGAAGGGAAAGATCACCGTCCCCTCGCCCACCGAGGTGTCGCCGGTCACGACGACATGGGATTTCAGCTCCACCCCGTCCGCCAGCCGGACCTTGGGTCCGACCACGCAGAACGGGCCGATGCGTACCCCCGCGCCGATCTGGGCGCCGGGTTCGATCACGGCCGAAGGGTGGATCAGGGCATCAGCCATCCTTGCGGGCCATCATCGCGGTGTATTCCGCCGACGCGCACAGCTGGCCGTCGACCATGGCCTTGCCCTCGAACTTCCAGATCTTGCCGCCGCCGCGGATGGCGCGGCAATGCAGCTCCAGAACGTCGCCCGGCACGACCATGCGGCGGAACTTGCAGTTGTCGATGCCCATGAAATAGGTCTGCATTTCCTCGTCGATGACGTTCATGCTGATGCCCACCACGACTGCCGCAGTCTGGGCCATCGCCTCGATGATGGTCACGCCGGGCATGATCGGGTGGTTTGGGAAATGGCCCTGGAAATGCGGCTCGTTGCTGGTCACGTTCTTGATGCCCACCGCACTCTCGAACGGGACGATGTCGCGCACCTTGTCGATGAACAGGAAAGGATACCGGTGGGGGATGATCCGCTTGATCAGCGACAGGTCGGCCTCGGTATAGGGGGCGGGATTGCGCGTGTCGTCAGCCATTTGCGTTCCTTGAGACGGTTTCGTCGGGGTTACCAACCGGGGGGCCGGATGGCAAGCGGGTCAGGCGGGACGACGCCGCCCCTCGGCCAGCCAGCCGGTCAGGAGCAACCC
>NZ_WEKR01000033.1:0-23300 GCF_024105395.1 Paracoccus sp. 08
GCCAGACCTTCACGGCGCTCGATCTCTCGCAACAGCATCAGCCCGGCATCCGAACTCATCCTGGCACCGTCAAATCCGAGCAGGACCTGCTTGCCATCGACCGGTGACAAACACAGACGAGAGGGTGTAGAAACATCCATGGTGAGGCGCGGCATCCTGATAAACTGCGGTTTTTGGCGTAGGAACCATAAAACTACAGTTCTTCAAGTGGTTAAGCCAGCCTCACCAACCCCTCACGAATAATCCGGGCTAGATGATGGAGATGATGCAGGGCAAGATGATGGGGGCCAATGGCGCAGTCATGTCGGAGACCGACGCCTCGATGACCTCTGCGGCAGCAGTAACCACGATGGCCGCATCAATGATGGAGGTGACCCAGAATGCAGAGCCCGGTGTGGGCTTCGTGCAGGCGCTGATTGCGCAGCGCAACGGGTCAGTCGCGCTGGCTGAGGCTGTCCTACAGTATGGCGCCGACGATCAGGTCAAGTCTTGGGCAAACGAGGTTCTCGCAGCCGCACCAGCGGATATTGCTCGGTGGCAGGACTGGCTGGACAGCCAACCGAACTGACCGAAACGCGAATTGGAAAAGGGGATTTCATGGCACTTCTGGCTCCGGATCGAGATCTGTCGCCTCGAGCTGCTGCCGTTGGGTTAAGCAGCGCCCTGCTCGTTCTGTTCATCGCCTGCGCGATCTAGTGGATGCTTGTTCCCAGCCTACAGGCAAGTCATGGCTGGATCGGGCTGTTTACCTTGGCTCCGATGCCTTCGATGCAGGCGTGGATCGAGGGGCTGCTCGCCAGCATTGCATTTGGCGCCGTTGCAGGCGCGACGTTTGCTTATGCCTACAACATCGCAAGATACCTAGGAATCTAGGTCTCATCGTCGGAGCTTTCGCAAAAAATACAAAGCATCGCTTTCGGTGATCTATGCGCGCCCTAGGTCCTCCGGCGCATACGGCCGCAGTATCGGCGCGGTTCCGCGTGCTTGCGATGCTATGAACCTCTATTTGCGTCACCGCAGAACGGGTGCGACGCTTGGTTTCTTGGACGATCACGGCGTGATTGCGACCTTTAACACGCCGTCACGCTGGTGAGAGAAGAGGTCGTATGCTGCCTCGATGTCGTCCAGCTTGTAGCGGTGCGTCACCAGCGGTGTCAGGTCCACACGCTCGGACCGGATGACTTCCATCAGCCGCCGCATGCGCTCCTTGCCGCCCGGGCAGAGCGTTGTCACGATGGTGTGGTCACCGAGTCCGGCAGCGAACGCACCGAGCGGTATCCGGAGGTCGCTTGAATAGACACCCAGACTCGACAACGATCCCCCTGGCCTCAGGACACGAAGCGCGGCTTCGAACGTCGCCTGAGTGCCCAGCGCCTCGATGGCGACATCGACGCCCCGACCATCGGTGATGCGCATGATCTCGTCCACGGGATCGACCTTCGAGAAGTCGATGACGTGGTTCGCACCGAGCTTCTGCGAGATAGCCATCCGCTCAGCCACCCGGTCCACGGCGATGATGGTGGTCGCGCCGCTTAACCGTGCGCCGACTGTCGCGCAAAGACCAATCGGACCCTGGGCGAAGACCGCGACCGCGTCGCCGATGCGGACCCTGCCGCGCTCCGCACCACTGAAGCCAGTCGACATGATGTCCGGGCACATCAGCACCTGCTCGTCGGTGAGCCCGTCCGGCACGGGCGCAAGGTTGGCCATCGCGTCTGGTACGAGAACGTACTCCGCCTGGCAGCCATCGATGGTGTTGCCGAATTTCCAACCCCCCATCGGCTTCCAGCCGTGTTTCGTGCCGGCACCATCCTGCGAGCAGTAGCCGCAGAGGCAGGCGTTGCTCCAGCCGCTCGGAGTGATCGCTCCGGCAATGACGCGCTGCCCCTCCGTGTAACCGACAACCGCAGAGCCGAGCTTCTCGATCACGCCGACCGGTTCATGGCCGATCGTCAGCCCCTTCGCGACCGGATACTCCCCCTTCATGATGTGCACGTCCGTGCCGCAGATGGTGGTGGTGGTGACGCGCACGAGCGCATCGAGCGGGCCAACGTCGGGGATCGGCTTTTCATCCAGCGCGATGCGCCCGGGCTCCACAAAAATCGTCACCTTCATCTTCCGGGTCATCGTTAGCCTCCACTTGTTTGGGGTCGCCGGCCGTACCTTGGCAATCAGATCACGAAGACCGGGGCAAAGCCGCCCCCCGGCGTCCTGAAATTGGTGGTCTGGCCCTGATAGAGGCGGGCGGCCACCAAAAGCACCTGCGCGTCATATGTATAGAGCCGCACGTCCATCTTGCGCGCCTCGATTGCGTCGCCGAACCGGATCATGCGCTCGCTCGGCTTGACCAGGGTCTGGGCGACGTAGCCGCCATGCGCGATGTCCGACCAGACGCCTTTCGTCACCTTGTCGCCGCGGTACACCGCCTTGCCGCCATGTCCGCCTGTCGGCTTGAAGAACAGGCTCTTGCGCGATCTCCACAATTCATCGGCATTTTCAGGAGTGACAAGGACGGTGCGCGGGACGGTTTCGAGCCGCGCAAGAAGTGTTGGGGCCAGCCCCCAGGCCTGCAGCGTTGCCGGATCCGAGAGCAGCGAAAGGTCGCGCTTGTCGGCGAGCAGGGCGTGGATATGCGGATTTGGCGTGACGACCACCGTGCCATCCCGGTAGGCATCTCTTAGCGCCTTGTGTTCCGGCTGATCGAACGCGAAGTCAGTGACCCGGTTGTAGATGAGGTCGATTGGCTTCCCCTCGACGCTAAGCCGACCGGCTTCATGGCGAAGATGTCTGGCGTCCGCGATAACAGCATCGACTCCGCGTGCGGCCAACGCCTGCTGCACCAGGACGAACTCGGGATAGAGATACTGTTCCTCCGGCCTGTCATCGACGATGGCAATTCGGCTTGCGAAACCGCTTCCCCGCTGACGCTCCCATTCGTCCTGGAACATGCGAAATGCCACATCCTCGAAGGCGTTCGGCTTCAACGGCATGTCCATTTCGGCACAGCATGCGCGCTGCGCCCTTGCAAGAAGGGCGTTGAGGAATGCCCCGCCAGCGTTGGTATTGATCTCGATGAGCCGGGGGCCGTCTTCGCCGAGATGGAAATCGTAGCCCATCAGAGCGCCAACAGGGCCGTGATCCACATGCGAGATTTCCGGCGCCCAGGTGAGGACTGCTGCCTTGTATGCGGTGAGCCGCGCCGTCGTCTCGATTGCTGCGACTACCTCCTGCATCTCGGCCACCTGGCTGGCCGAGAGGAACACTGGCACATTCGAGAACAAATGCGTCTTGGGTTGGATGAAAGTCTCGCAGAACTCCGGGTCGCCAGCCTCGCGCTCAAGCGCCTCGCACAGCGACTGACGGTCGAGGGTGATGCAGAAGCAATTCTGGTTCAGCCGCTCCGAGAGGGTCTGAACTGGACCCCAGGACGTGTGGGCTGGATCGCTCATCGCCCCCAAAGCCCCGGCCGCGCTCTGGCCGGACGCGCGTCAGGTCCAATGTGGGCATCGAAAAGTCTTGGCATCATCGTTGCCCTAGTGTTTCGGCAAGCAAGCCGACCCCGAGTGCCCCATCGGTCCTGGCGATGGAGTCTTCGGCGCGCGCAATCATACCGCATAGTGCCCGGATCGCGTCGATTGTCTCCGGTATGACGATGGCCTGGTTGTCCACCATGTAGGCGTAGAACAGTTCATCCCCCTGGACCTTCAGCATGTCCGACCACAGCGCCACTTCGTAGAGGTTGTCATGTGGCCGACCAAGGTCGGCCATGAGTTCCTTGACCGCGTTAAGGGCCGTCAATCCGGCATCCATGCGTATCAGGGCAATCCGGGATGATTCTGCAAAGGCGCCGAGCACCTCTTCCCTCGAGGCCGGGCGGGTCAACTGTACCCACCAGTAGTGCAGATGGGCAAGTGTCTCCGGCACCTTGACCGCCATCGTGACGACATCGAGGTCGGCATCGACGCTCTGCGCATCCGGCCCCTGATGGCTGGGAATCTCGGGCTCGGGGACGAGCGTGTTCATGATGCCACCGAGGTGACTTTCCCAAGGGTCCGTAGCCCGGCGCAGCAGCGTCCCGCGCGCGCGACGCAGCAGGCCTCCCTGCTTCAATGCCGTAAGGGTTCTCACGATCGAGGTGGTATTGCAGGAGACGACGCGCGTGCTGTCCCGGTTCAGCGCACTCGCATAGGTAGATTCCGCGACGAAGGAGTGTCCGGTCACCTCGTGCTTCTCGCCACCCTGGACGATGAACTTAATGCCCCTTTGTCGATAGATGTCGACGTTCACTGCCGCGATCCCCTTCGGCGTGCAGTCAACTACCAGATCGCTCGCCTCAAGCAGATCATCGAGGTTACCGGCGACATCGAGACCGGCGTTCCGCATCGCCTCGGCATGGTCCCCCGAGGCCGAGAAAAGGCGGTAACCCTTCTGCGTCGCCATGCGCGGCCGCCAGTCGGCGCTGATATCCGCAACGCCAGCCAGCTCCATATCGTCTTGCCGGGCCACGGCGTCGGCGACACGCTTTCCGATCACGCCGTAGCCGTTGACAGCGACGCGGATCTTTTTCGCTGGGGTCATCGGCTTCTCCTAGGATTGGAAGCGCACGTCTGTGGTTTGTCGCCGTCTGTCTGCGTAAATCCTTCCAAGTATTCCACGAAAGTGGCTCAGTTACTGCCCCCAAACCGCCCAGCTCGGCAAATTTCTTCGAACGACGCGAGCTTCACCATGGCTTGTCCAATGCCATACTCGTTTCCGCTGGCGCCGTCAGGATGAAGCGGCGCGCCGCTGCACCAGCAAGATACCGCTCAGCACCAGGACGACACCTGCGGCCTGGACTACTTCGAGCCGCTCGCCAAAGAAGGCCGCGCCAATCATCAGCCCGAAGACCGGCACCAGAAACGTGAAAGCGTTCGCCTGATTGAGCGAGACCCGCTCCAGCACCTCGAACCAGAGCCAGAATGCGAGCGATGATCCAAGGACCGCAAGAGCCACGAGGACAAGAACGAACTCCGGCGACCACCTCAGCAACGAGACATCTTCCGTCAACATGGACAGCAGGGCCAAGGGTGCCGCACCGATGAGCAACTGGAAACCCATCGCCATGATGGGGTCGGCCTGGCCGGTGAGGCGCTTGATGGCAACATTGCTGATGGAACACCGGTGGCGGCGAGCAGGACATAGGCGATGCCTTGGGAGTAGCCGCGGGCGTCGTCTCCGGCGAGGCCCGGCCAGGCGATCACCGCGATGCCGACCAGGCCAACCGCCAGCCCGATCTTTCCAGTCGCCTTGAGGCGTTCCCCCAGGAAGACATACGCGAGAACCGCGGCAACGACCGGCTGCACGTTCGCGATGACGGTCGCGAGTCCCGGCGAAACGAACTCGGCCGCATGGAACATGCCGAGGAAACCCATGCTTGTCGCCCCCAGCCCGACCACGACGATCAGAAACCAGGGCCGCGCGCCGACAGGCACCGGACGATGGCAGAGGGCTCCGAGTGCAATCAGGCAAACGCCTGCCAGCGCAGCGCGCAGGGCCGCAAAGGCAAGATGCGGCGCAAGGTCCAGGCCAATGGTGATGAGGGGAAAGCAGGCGGCCCAAAGCACCATGACCGCCAAAAGGCGGAAGGCAGCGCCGATGGTCATTGCTCATGCGCCAAGCTTTGCCCGGTGCAGAGAACCGGCGGTTTCATTCGAGCGTAATCCGTCCTATCATTGCCAAATTGATCCAGATCAGTGCGGACGCTGCGACGCCATCCTACAAGGAAAGTCGAAGCAAGTCCCTCGGACAGGGCAAGGAATCGCATGTCGCAGGCAATTACTTGGCAGTGCAGAAAGGATCCGTATCGTTTGACACGGGTCCTGAAGCGCTGGCTGGTGCTGCTGCTGGTGCTTGCCTTTTCAACCTCCGGTCTTGCCCATGTTCCAATGGGCGACCATGCTACGTCGGCAACACCGCCATCGCTTGAGGTTGCGTCCATTGGTCAGGCTGTGACTGAGGAACAGGATTGTGGCGGCGATGTCTATGAAGCCCACGGTCCAACCTGTTGCACCGGCAGCGTCTGTTCCTATTTCCTCCCGCCGGTCTCGGCGGGAGGCACGAGCATGGCGACGGTCGCTGAAACTGTAGCACCCCTGCCGGTTGAGGTTCATCCCGGCCGCGCGCCGTCGCCCGGTTTGCGCCCCCCCAAGTCTCTCCGCGAACGTCTGAGCCCGCGCGCTTCTCCCGGCGTGTCGGGCTGATCCGACCGGTTCCGCCGGTCCGGCCCTGCAACGTTTCCGAGAGAATCTTGCCATGAACCATCCGTCACATCGCCAGTTTCCGGCATCCACCGACACCGCAGGCATGATCGGCGCGGCTTTTTCGCTGTTGTTGTCGATACCTCCCCGTCATGAGGCTGCAGGATCATGACCCATCACGATCACTCATCCGCCGAGCCAGTGACGGACGCAAACCGGCGCCAGCCGTTTCTGAAAACACCGGCCGGACTCGCGCTCTGCGTGTTTCTCGCCGTTGCGGCCGTCTTTCTTGTTTTCGAGCACCGGGTTCACCTTCTGGGAGCCTGGCCGCTCCTGTTCCTGCTTGTCTGCGGCGGCATGCACTTCTTCATGCATCGAGGTCACGGTGGCCATGGTGGTCACGGTGGTGGCAGCGATGAACGGTGACGTTCCTGCCTATGGCCTGTGGTTTCTGGCGGCCCTGAACGCGGGCATCTTCATCCTGTTCGCGTTCAGCTTCTTCAAGCCCGAAACGACGCGCGACTGGCGCTCGCTCGGGGCCTTTTCGGCCTTCGTCGTTGCCTTGTTCGCCGAAATGTACGGGTTCCCGCTGACGCTCTACCTGCTGGCAGGCTGGCTCGGCAGCGCCGTTCCGGCTTTCGATCCGCTCTCGCACGATGCTGGCCACCTTTGGCCCGCCCTGTTCGGCTGGTCGATGAATCCGCATTTCAGCCCGTTCCATCTGCTGAGCTACATCTTCATTGGCGGCGGTTTCATGCTGATCGCCGCCGCCTGGCGGGTGCTGCACGATGCGCAGAAGAAGGGATTGCTCGCGACGACTGGCCCTTATGCCCGATTGAGGCATCCGCAGTATGTCGGCTTCGCGCTGATCATGATCGGATTCTTCCTGCAGTGGCCGACACTGGTGACGGGCCTGATGCTGCCAGTGCTGCTGGTCATGTATTGGCGGCTCGCAAGGACCGAGGAGCGCGAAGTGGAAGCGGCCTTCGGTGACCAATACCGCCGCTATGCCAGTGCGGTTCCTGCTTTCCTGCCGCGCCCCTCCAATCTGTTTCGTTCGAGCAGGGGGTGACCGTGGCGTCCTTTCATTCGAAACACCAAGGAGTACGAAACATGAGAACACGAAACCTTCAGGCGGCCCTGTTCGCGGGTTTGCTACTTATCGGCACCGCAGCCTCGGTCGCAGCCCAAACCAGCGCACAGCAACAGGACGAACACCACCCGGAAGAAACCCAGGACGCTCCGCCAGCGAGCCCGGCACCCGGTGACGCGCCCTCAGCAGCCGCACCCGGAAGCATGCCCGGCATGGGCATGATGACGCCGGAGATGATGCAGATGATGCAGCGCATGATGAGTCAGGGTGCAATGACCGGCATGATGATGGGCGAAATGGCAGGCCAGGGCATGCCCGAGGGTGGCGCGGTTCCAGGCATGGCCGGTCAGATGCCCATGGCAGGCATGATGGCGTGCCCGATGATGCGAATGATGATGAACGGCCAGGCAGGAATGGGCATGCCCGGCATGATGGGTGGTCAGGGCATGCTCCTCGGAACGCCGCACGGCACACCGGAGGAGATGACGGAGGATCGCGTCCGCGCCTTGCTCGAGCAGCAGTTGACCAATCTTGGCAATCCCCGTCTGAGGCTCGGCGAGATCGGCACTGCGCCTGACGGGAGCATCACTGCAGAGATCGTCACCGTGGACGGTTCGCTGGTGCAGAAGCTCGCCTTCAACCGCTATCCCGGTCTGTTCCGGCAGATAGCCGAATAGCGCGGACACCTGACACCGGTACTGGCGCCCGCCTAAGGAGAACACGATGAAAACAATCGCAATCGACGTCGGCGACTTGCTGACAGCCTTGGGCCCGGACGAAGTGGGACGGCGGATCGGCGAGGTGCCGGGCGTCGAAAGCGTCTCTGTGGATCACGCGGCGCAAAGCGCCACGGTCGCGTACGACGAGACCCGCGTAAAGGTTGCCGACATCAAGTCGCTGGCACAGCGGCCCGGTCCCGGCATCGACGCGTCGACTGCCGCCGCGACCGGCAGAGGTCACGAAGGCCACGCCACGGCCGGCGCATCACCAGAGAGTCCAGGACCGGCATCGGGCCATTCAGGACACCGGGACCATGACAAGCACGCGGGCCACTCGCCCGCGATGTTTCGGGACCGCTTCTGGCTTTCGCTTGCCCTGACGGTTCCGGTGGTCATCTGGTCGGCCCACATCCAAGACCTTCTCGGCTACCGGGCCCCCGCGTTTCCGGGATCGGAGTGGATCGGCCCCGTGCTCTCTACGGTCGTCTTCCTCTACGGAGGTCTGGTCTTCCTTCAAGGCGCGTTGCGAGAGCTTCGGTCCCGACTGCCGGGAATGATGACCCTCATCTCGCTCGCCATCACGGTCGCCTTCCTCTTCTCGTGGGTCGTTCAGCTCGGGCTGATCGAGGCGGATGCGCTCTGGTGGGAACTGGCCACGCTGGTCACGATCATGCTCCTCGGCCACTGGATTGAAATGCGGTCCATTAATCAGGCGGAGGGGGCACTGAAGGAACTGGCGAAGCTCCTTCCGGACACCGCGACGCGGATCACCGACGGAGGCGAGGAGAACGTCGCCGTCAGCGCGTTGCGCAACGGTGACCTGGTGCTGGTTCGCCCGGGCGAGAGCATTCCCGCGGACGGCTTGGTGCGAAAAGGGGAGAGCGACATCGACGAGGCGATGATCACCGGCGAATCGAGACCCGTGAAAAAACGGGAGGGAGACGAGGTCATCGCGGCCACGATCAACGGCGAGGGATCGCTGCGGGTCGAAGTGACCGGAACAGGCGACAAGACCAAGCTGTCCGGCATCATGCGACTGGTGGCCGATGCGCAGACGTCCAAGTCCAGAGCGCAGCACCTGGCGGACCGGGCAGCCCGGCTTCTGACCGTCGGGGCGATCGGGGCTGCCGTCGTCACTTTCGGAGCGTGGCAATTGGCGGGGGCGGCGATAGACTTTTCGGTGGTGCGGATGGTGACGGTGCTGGTAATCGCCTGCCCGCATGCGCTCGGGCTGGCTGTGCCGCTGGTGGTGGCAATCTCCACGACGCTGGGGGCTCGCAACGGCCTTCTGGTTCGGGATCGTCGCGGGCTGGAGGAGGCTCGGAATCTCGACACCGTGGTTTTCGACAAGACCGGAACATTGACGCTGGGCGAGTTTCGGGTCGTCGCCATGTCCGTCGCGGAGGGCCTGGCAGAGGACGAGACCCTTCGCATCGCTTCCGGCATCGAAGCTGAGTCCCAGCATCCGATCGCCCGGGGGATCGTGAAGACCGCTGAAGACAAAGGCATCGCGGTTCCCTCCGCCGACGCATTCCGCGCGATCACCGGCAAGGGCGTTGCGGCAACGATCGACGGCGTGGAGTATCATATGGGCGGTCCGGCGCTCCTCAAGGCCGAAGATGTTCAGGTGTCGCCGGCGCTTCTGGAGGGCGCTGGGGCCGCGGCCGACCGTGGGCAGGCGGCGATCTATCTCGTCCGTTCCGGCAAGGCCCTGGCCGTGTTCGCCGTGGCGGACGCGATCCGCGAAGAGAGTCGCGAAGCCATAGCGGCGCTGCACGAACGAGGGATCGAGGTCGCCATGTTGACCGGCGACGCGCAGGCCGTGGCCGATGCCGTCGCCAAGGAACTCGGAATCGACACCGTGTTCGCGGAAGTGTTGCCAGAGGACAAGGCGTCAAAGGTTCGCGAGTTGCAGGCGCAGGGCAAGAAGGTGGCGATGATCGGAGACGGTGTGAATGACGCACCGGCTCTTGCGACGGCCGATATCGGGATCGCGATCGGCGCCGGGGCCGACGTGGCCGTCGAGGCCGGGCATATCGTGCTGGTGCGATCCGACCCTCGTGACATCCCCCGGATCATTACGCTGAGCCGGGCGACATACCGCAAGATGGCTCAGAATCTCTGGCTGGCGGCAGGCTACAACATCTTTGCCATTCCGCTCGCCGCCGGTGTGCTTGCGCCATGGGGTATCCTGCTCACGCCCGCCGTGGGTGCGATACTGATGTCGGCAAGCACAGTCGTGGTGGCCATCAACGCGCAGCTGTTGAAGCGCGTAAAACTATGACTCCCTTGGCGGGCCAGCCCCGAATGCAAGGGGAGTACAAGGCCAACAGCATCACCTTGCGCGGTGCGGTCGCGATGGGCACGGGCGTGATGATCGGCGCCGGCATCTTCGCCCTAACCGGTCAGATCGCCGAACTGGCGGGGCCCTGGTTTCCGCTGTCCTTCATCGCCGGCGCCATCGTGACCGCGCTCAGCGCCTACAGCTATATAAAGATGTCGAACGCCTGGCCCTCCTCGGGCGGAATCGCGATGATCCTACAGAAGTGCTACGGGCTGGGAGCGGTCACCGCCGGCGCGGCGCTACTGATGGCGCTCAGCATGGTCATCGCCGAAAGCCTGGTGGCGCGCACCTTCGCGACCTACGTGCTGCGGCCATTCGAGGTAACGGGCGGGCCGCTCGTGCCGATCCTCGCAGTTACGGTGATCCTGTTCGCGTTCCTCGTCAACATTGCCGGCAACCGGTCGGTCGGGCTGTTCTCGCTGGTCATGGCGACGCTCAAGATCGGCGGCATCGCGCTCTTCGGGATCACGGCGTTGTGGGCGAGCGGATTTTCCTTCGCCGCCGCCTCCGAGACAGGCCGGGACTTCACCGCGACCGGCTTCGTCGCTTCGGTGGCGCTGGCCATACTCGCCTTCAAGGGCTTCACCACAATCACCAACAGCGGCGCCGAGATCACCGAACCGAACCGCAACGTCGGCCGGGCCATCATGATCTCGATCGCGCTCTGCGTCGTCGTCTATCTGCTTGTAGCCTTCGGCGTCGGATCGAGCCTCACCATCGACCGGATCATCGCCGCGCGCGACTATTCCCTGGCCGAGGCCGCCGAGCCCGCCCTTGGCCGGTCGGGCTTCCTCCTAACCGTGTTTCTCGCGGCGGTGGCCACCGCTTCGGGCCTGCTGGCCMGCGTCTTCGCGGTGTCGCGGATGCTGGCGATGCTCACCGACATGAAGCTGATCCCGCACAGCCATTTCGGCATGTCGGGCCCGATCCAGCGCCACACGCTGATCTACACCGTCGTCATCGCTTCGGCGCTGGCGGTCTTCTTCGATCTGGGCCGCATCGCGTCGCTGGGCGCATTTTTCTACCTGATCATGGACATGACCATCCATTGGGGCGTGTTCCGGTACCGGCGGCAAGAGATCGGCGCCGCGGGCGCTGTGCTGCTGGCTGCGATTGGCTCCGACGCGGCGGTGCTCGCGGCCTTCACTGCGATGAAGCTGCAAAGCGATCCCGCCATCGTCCTCTACGCCGCGATCGCGATCGGCGCGGTGTTCGGCTTCCTGCGGATCTACCTCGGTCAATGGACCGCAACGCCTGGCGATGGCCACGCGGAGCACAAGGCCGGTGGATCATGACTTCGGTGCATTCAGCGGCGCGGACGACCTACGCACGGCTGCATGCGCAAGAGGGGTTCGATTGATGTCATCTGGCGCGTGCATCCTGACGATCAACGGGGGCTCATCAAGCATCAAGTTCGCATTGCACAGGATGGACGGCAACCAATCCCGGAAGGACCTGCGCGGCAAGATCGACCGCATCGGCCTGCAGGGAACCCATTTCACTTTCGATGACCCCACCCGGAAACAGCAAGGTGATCGCGGCATCGGTGAGCTCGATCATCGTTTGGCGGCAGACTTCCTGCTCGACTGGCTTGCCGAGCAGATCGGTCTTTCGTCGATCGCGGCAGTAGGCCACCGCGTCGTAAACGGTGGCGCCAGGTATCGTGAACCGCATCGGATCACGCAGGAAGTTCTTCGGGAACTGCGCCGCATCAGCGCCTATTCGCCGGAGCATCTGCCTTCCGAGATCAATATGATTGAATTGGTCGACGAGCGGATGCCGGGTCTGCCACAGGTGGCATGTTTCGATACGGCATTTCATCGGGACATGCCTCGGGTCGCCAAGACTCTGGCCATCCCCCGGCGTTTTGCGGCCAAGGGGGTCGAGCGCTACGGCTTTCATGGCCTGTCCTACGAGTTCCTCATGGAAGAGCTCGCGCGCCTGGCCGGCGCCGAGGCTGCGAAAGGGAGGGTGATCCTGTGTCATCTCGGAAATGGGTCGAGCCTCGCGGCGGTCCGCGACGGGAAGAGCGTTGATACCAGCATGGGCTTTACGCCCGCGGCGGGCCTGCCGATGAGCACTCGTTCCGGCGATCTGGATCCCGGGCTGGGCTGGTACCTTGCGCAAACCGAGCAAATGACCGCGCAGCAGTTTCACCAGATGGTGAATCAGGAATCGGGGTTGCTGGGCGTTTCGGAAACGAGCTCCGACCTGCGGGATCTGTTGGGTCGCGAGGCGAGCGATGTTCGGGCTGCCGAAGCAGTCGGGTTGTTTTGCTATCAGGTGAGGAAGTGGATCGGTGCCTTTGCCGCCGCGCTTGGCGGACTGGACACGCTCGTCTTCGCGGGTGGCATCGGCGAAAACGCCCCCGCGATCCGTGCGCGCATCTGCGAGGGTCTCGGCTTTCTCGACGTCCAACTGGACGAGAACCGGAACGCTGCCGGCGAGACAGTCATCTCGGCCGATCAGGGGCGCGTCCAGGTGCGCGTCATTCGCACCGACGAAGATGTAATCATTGCGAAAGCGGTTTTCGGACTGCTTGCCCGCGCCGAAACCGGCCAGCACGCCCATCCGGAGGAGTAAGCCCATGAACAAGCCGCTTTCGCCCGACCTCATCCAGAAGATGGACGCCTACTGGCGAGCGGCCAACTATCTCTCGGTTGGCCAGATCTATCTGTTCGACAACCCGTTGCTCAGGACACCCTTGAAGATCGAGCACGTGAAGCCGCGACTGCTCGGTCATTGGGGCACCACCCCGGGGCTGAATTTCATCTACGTGCACCTGAACCGCGTCATCAACGAGCATGACCTCAACGTGATCTATGTCACCGGCCCCGGGCATGGCGGTCCGGGCTTGGTGGCCAACACCTATCTCGAGGGAACCTACAGCGAGGTTTACCCACAGATCTCGCAGGACGAAGCGGGGATGAAGAAGCTGTTCACGCAGTTTTCCTTTCCGGGTGGCATTCCGAGTCACGTTGCGGCGGAGACGCCAGGCTCCATCAATGAAGGCGGAGAACTCGGCTATTGCCTGTCGCATGCCTACGGCGCCGCCTTCGACAATCCCGATCTCCTGGTCACCTGCGTCGTGGGCGATGGCGAGGCGGAAACGGCTCCACTCGCCACCAGTTGGCACTCCAACAAGTTCCTCAATCCGGTGCACGACGGCGCGGTCCTGCCGATCCTGCATCTGAACGGCTACAAGATCGCGGGTCCCACGGTGCTCGCCCGCATTCCCCGTGACGAACTCGGCTCCCTGTTCCGCGGCTACGGCTATACGCCACACTTCGTCGAGGGCGACGACCCGATGGAGATGCATCAGCTCATGGCCGCGACGCTCGATACCGTGGTCGAGAGCATCCGCCAGATCCAGCACGACGCCCGCTCAAACGGGTTCAGGGAGCGTCCACTCTGGCCGATGATCATCCTGCGCTCGCCGAAGGGCTGGACAGGCCCGAAGGAGGTCGACGGCAAGCAGACAGAGGGCACCTATCGCTCGCACCAGGTGCCTATGGGCGACATGAGCCACCCGGGACATGTCAGGATTCTGGAAGAGTGGCTTGAGAGTTATCGTCCCCGCGAACTCTTCGACGAGGCAGGCAGGCTACGTCCCGAACTCGCGGAATTGGCCCCTAGCGGGACTCGCCGCATGGGCGCCAACCCGCACGCCAATGGCGGTCTTCTGTTGCGCGACCTGCACCTGCCCGATTTCCGCGACTACGCGCTGGAATTACCAGAACCGGGCGACGTGAACGCTGAAGCCACGCGCGTTCAGGGTGAGATGATCCGCGATGTGGTGAAGCTCAATCCCCAGACTTTCCGTGTATTCAGCCCGGACGAAACGGCGTCAAACCGCTGGGGCGCGGTGTTCGAGGTGACGAACCGGTGCTCGACCGCAGAGATTGTTCCGGGCGACGACCACGTCGCGCCGGACGGCCGGGTGATGGAAGTGTTAAGTGAGCACCAGTGCGAGGGATGGCTTGAAGGGTATCTGCTCACAGGCCGGCATGGGTTCTTCTCATGCTACGAAGCCTTCATCCACATCATCGACTCGATGTTCAACCAGCACGCCAAATGGCTCGATGTGGCGAACCACATTCCATGGCGACGGCCGATCGCTTCTCTGAACTACCTGCTTTCCTCCCACGTCTGGCGGCAGGATCACAACGGATTCAGTCATCAGGATCCGGGCTTTATCGACCACGTCATGAGCAAGAAGGCGGAGATCATCCGCGTCTATCTGCCGCCCGACGCCAATACCCTGCTGTCCGTGACGGATCACTGCCTGCGCAGCCGCAACTATGTGAACGTCATTGTTGCCGGCAAACAGCCGTCGCCGCAGTGGCTCGATATGGACGCAGCCATCGCGCACTGCACCCGGGGACTGGGCATCTGGGAATGGGCCAGCAGCGACGACGGCGGCGAGCCTGATGTGGTGATGGCCTGTGCCGGGGATGTGCCGACCTTGGAGACGCTGGCTGCGGTGGAGCTGCTGCGGCAACAGTTTCCGACCCTGAAGATCCGCGTCGTCAACGTGGTCGATCTGATGACGTTGCAATCGCAGAGCCAGCATCCGCACGGGATCAGCGACGAGGAATTCGATACCCTGTTCACCAGGGACAAGCCCATCATCTTTGCCTACCACGGCTACCCGATGCTGATTCACCGGCTGACCTATCGCCGGACCAACCATCACAATCTGCATGTGCACGGGTTCAAGGAAGAAGGAACGACCACGACACCATTCGACATGGTCGTGCTCAACGAACTCGACCGGTTCCATCTGGCCAGGGCCGTCATTGACCGGGTGCCGGGATTGGGTCCAGGCGCCGCCTCGCTCGGACAGATCATCGAAAGCAAACTCATCGATCACAAGCGCTACATCCGGCAACACGGCGAGGACATGCCGGAGATCCGCAATTGGAAATGGGGCGCGAATGAAACGTATTTCGACAACTCCAGGCACACATGACCAGGCCGCTTCACGAGGCGAATGATCAGGCGATGACCACGCACGACGATACGATCGAGAACGACCTCGTTCACTGGCGCATCACTCGCTGGATCTTTTGGCGCGTCATCCGCAACGCCGCGCATCGTGTTCTGATGGACAGAAGCCTGAGGAACAAGACAGGCCGCGAAATCCGGTGGCTACGGAGCGAGATCAATTCCTTTCTGGGAGAAGTTGCGCTGGAAGTGGACCGCCTGCGCCCCTTGGCGCGACTTGGCGCATTGCCGAATCTCGGCAGTCGACTCATGGCCCAGTGCAGATCTGATCGCCGCCGACAGACACCGGGGACACTACGTCCGGCGTCGAACGCTTTCGGCCGGGGATCCTGTCTGCGACATGTGCTGGGTCGCGCAGGCGCGTCGTGAGAGCAACGAGAGCGGTCATGCAGATAACGAGTGAGGCAAAGCCTGAATGATGACCTCATTGATGAGTACCCCCTTTGAAGGGGCGAAGAAAAACAGGCTTGGTCCCGAGGCCGTGAAATGGTGGTTTCCATGATGCAGCGACAACCGAAAGCGAGGTCACCGAGCTTCGGCGAAGCCAGGCTGGATGCGTTGCAGCGTCATGCCTTCGATTACTTTTTGAACGAAACCAATCCCGCGAATGGCCTCGTGGCTGACAGATCGCAGCCGGGCGCCCCTGCGAGCATCGCGGCTGTCGGGTTCGCGCTTGCGGCCTATCCCGTCGGAGTCGAACGCGGATGGATCTCGCGCACCGACGCAATTGCTCGGACCCAAGCGTCATTACGGTTCTTCTGGACCAGCGCGCGGGGCACAGGCCCGGATGCAACCGGGCACAAGGGATTCTACTATCATTTTCTCGACATGATGACTGGACGACGCGCAGGTATTTGCGAATTGTCGACCGTCGATACAGGGTTCCTGCTGGCCGGCATGCTCGCCGCTGCGGCGTATTTCGATCGGGACAGTGAAGACGAGCGGGAGATACGGACGCTGGCCGACGCGCTCTACCGGCGCGTGGACTGGCCATGGGCGTGCGACGGCGGGGCGACGATTAGTCATGGGTGGACTCCCGAGGCCGGATTTCTGCCCTACCGCTGGGAAGGCTATGACGAGGCTGTTCTGCTGTATGTGCTCGGGTTGGGCTCGCCTACTCATTCCTTGCCAACGGAGAGCTACGCGGCGTGGGCGTCGACCTATGAATGGAAGGAGATCTACGGCTACGAATTCATCTATGGCGGTCCGCTCTTCGTCCACCAGTACTCGCACATCTGGATCGACTTCCGCGGAATCCAGGACGCATTTGCGCGGGACAAGGGCATCGACTATTTCGAGAACAGCCGCCGCGCGACCCATGTTCAACGGGAGTACGCGATTCGCAATCCACTCGAATTTGTGGGGTACGGAGAGAATTTCTGGGGCTTGACCGCGAGCGATGGGCCCGGATGGACGACCCGCCGAGTCCGGGGCATCGAACGCTCCTTCTTTGACTATGTCGCCCGCGGCGCACCATATGGCCCTGACGACGGTACGGTCGCGCCGTGGGCCGTGGTGGCATCGCTGCCGTTCGCCCCGGAGATCGTTTTGCCAACGATTGCGCATTTTCAGGATGCGTATCCGCAAGTGACCGGAAAGTACTGCTTTCGGTGCAGCTTTAACCTGAGCTTTCAGACCGAAGCAGATGCCGACGCTGGTTGGACGTCGCCCTATCACTTCGGGATCAACCTTGGTCCTGTGGTGCAGATGTGTGAGAATTTCCGATCGGAGCTACTGTGGCGTCTGATGCGCGCCTGCCCTTACGTAGTCACAGGACTCCGTCGCGCGGGATTCACCGGCGGTTGGCTGTGACAACAGATGGGGAATCGATTGTCGAAGACAACATGGATCGACGGTGGAGCGCGGGAATGGATGATCTAGAATTCTACGGGCGGCCCTAAGGGCCACCTGTAGAAACTGAAAGAGTATTGACATGCGGCTGATACTGCCTTTGCCCGGCAACGAAACTTTCGCCCGTCATCTTGCCGAAGCCGGAGGATGGGAGCTTGGGCACATCGAAACCCGGCGTTTCCCCGATGAGGAGAGCTATGTCCGCATTCTTTCGAGTGTCGCCGATCGGCCAGTGGATTTGGTCTGCACGCTTGCACGGCCGGACGATGACTTCCTCCGCCTCGCATTCGCTGCCGACGCAGCCCGCGCGCTTGGCGCGACGGAGGTGACGCTGATTGCGCCCTACCTTTCCTACATGCGACAGGACCGACGCTTCCAACTGGGCGAAGCTATAACCTCGAAGACATTCGCGCGGCTCCTGTCTTCGACCTTCGACCGGCTGGTGACAGTCGACCCCCACCTGCACCGGTATCCTGCGCTCTCCGCACTCTACACGATCCGAGCCGATACGTTACACGCGGCGCCTTTGCTGGCAGACTGGATTGCCGCAGAGGTCGATCAACCGCTGATCATCGGCCCGGATGAGGAGAGCGAGCAATGGGTGTCGGCCATCGCCAAGCGTATCGGTGCTCCTTATGCAGTCCTGCGCAAGATCCGGCACGGCGACCGCAACGTCGATGTCGAACTTCCCGACCTCTCGGTATGGAAAGCCCGCTGTCCGGTCCTCGTCGACGATATCGCATCGTCCGGGCAAACGCTTATCGAAGCGGCAAAGAAACTGCCGCTCCAGGGCTTCCGACGACCTGTCTGCGCGGTTGTCCACGGTGTATTCGCTGAAGATTCTTATGCGCACCTGAGGGTGCTCACCGACAGAATTGTTTCCTGCGACTCCATTCCACATGAGAGCAACGCCATTCGGCTTGCGCCGCTGATCGCTGCGACGATCGCGTCCGCCGAGGAGGCTCCGGACGACATAATTCGGCACCGTCGTCCGCCCGAACCTTCCAACGAAGTCGTACGGGCAGGCATGGAGTCGTTTCCCGCCAGCGATGCACCGCCCTGGACGGGTGGCGTCGAATGAGCGGCGAACCCCGTCAGTTGAAGACCAGGCACATGAATTCGACCAAGAGGCAATCATGCTGAAATTGACATCACTCGGCGGAGCCGGCACGGTCACCGGCTCGAAACATCTCCTCGAACATGACGGCAAGCGGATCCTGATCGACTGCGGCTTGTTCCAGGGCCTCAAGAATCTGCGGGAGCTGAACTGGGCGCCACTGGCTGTTGCGCCTTCCAGCATTGACGCGGTCGTTCTGACCCATGCGCATCTCGATCATTCGGGCTATCTGCCCAAACTCGTGAGGGATGGATTCCGCGGCAATATCTTCGCGACCGACGCGACGCGCGACGTTGCAGAGCTGATCCTCAGGGACAGCGGTCATCTCCAGGAGAAAGATGCCGAATACGCGAACCGCAAGGGGTTCTCCAAGCACAAGCCTGCCCTGCCACTCTACGGAATTCTCGATGCAGAACGGGCGCTGGAGCGCTTCTCGTCAGTTTCGTTCGACAAGGGTTTTCAGCTTCCCGGCGGGGCGACCCTGATCTTCCGGCATGCCGGCCACATCTTGGGAGCTGCCACCGCCGATATTGACTGGGGCGGCAAACGGATCGTGTTTTCGGGTGATCTGGGCCGGTATGGCGATCCCGTCATGCCCGATCCGGTTCCTGTCCCCGAGGCCGACTATGTCGTCATTGAATCGACCTATGGCAACCGCCTCCATGAAGCGGACGATCCGACCGAGATGTTGGGTTCCGTCATCGAGCGTACGGTTCAGCGCGGCGGGACCGTGGTAATCCCTGCGTTCGCCGTTGGCAGGGCGCAGTCGCTGCTCTATCACCTCTGGCAATTGAAGCAGGCTGGCCGTTTGGCCTCCATCCCGATTTTTCTCGACAGTCCGATGGCGATCAGTGCGACGGACCTGCTCCATGCCCATCGCGAAGATCACCGCCTCTCGCCGGAGGATTGCGACACGGTCTGCGGCATCGCCACCTACACGAGGGACGTGGAAGGATCCAAGGCAATCACCGCGAGCTCCTATCCCAAGGTGGTGATCTCTGCCAGTGGCATGGCAACCGGTGGCCGCGTTCTCCACCATCTCAAGGCCTTTGCACCCGATCGGAAGAGCACCATTCTGTTCTCCGGCTTTCAGGCCGCTGGAACCCGTGGCCGGGCCATGCTGCAGGGCGCCCGCGAGATCAAGATCCACGGACTGTGGATACCGGTCCAGGCAGAGGTTGCCGATCTGCCTGCACTCTCGGCGCACGCGGACTCTGATGAGTTGATGCGCTGGCTTTCCGGTTTCCGTCACGCGCCGAAACGCACCTTCATCGTCCATGGCGAGGCCGAAGCTGCCGAAGCATTGCGCGTCCGCATCGGCAAGGACCTCGAGTGGAACGCGACTGTTCCCTGCCAAGATCAGGCGTTCGAGTTATGAACCATAGTGACGCCGAACTCCCCGCCACACCGAAGCTTCGCGCAACACGACTTCGCCTGCACACACAGCACCAGGCGGTGGTCATCATGCGGACTGACTGCCATGTCTGCCGATCTGAAGGTCTGGCTTCCCGATCGCAGGTCCTGGTGTCGAGCGCTGGCCGGGAGGTGCAGGCAACCCTGTTCCAGATCGAAGGGGACGATCTGCTCGCCATCGATCAGATCGCGCTCCCTGAAACCGCATGGAAGATCCTGGGCCTCGACGAGGACGCGGCGGTCACCGTCACGCATGCACCGGCACTCGAATCCCTCGCCAATGTCCGCCGTCGGATCTATGGGAACCGGCTCGACGCGCACGCTCTGGGGTCGATCGTCAGGGACGTGGCTGCACGCCGCTACACCGATGTGCATCTGGCGGCTTTCCTGACGGCGAGCGCCGCTCTTCCTCTGGACGAGCAGGAAACCATCGACCTGACGGGCGCCATGGTGGATGTCGGTGAGCGCTTGCGCTGGGAGTCCCCCATCGTGCTCGACAAGCATTGCATCGGCGGGCTGCCGGGCAACCGCACAACCCCGATCGTCGTTGCAATCGTTGCCGCCAACGGCCTCGTCATTCCCAAGACCTCGTCGCGCGCAATCACCTCGCCGGCAGGTACTGCAGATGCAATGGAGACGCTTGCTCCTGTCGACCTTGATATCGCGACGCTCCGACGCGTCGTGGAGGCCGAGGGCGGCTGCATCGCCTGGGGCGGGGCGATGCATCTGAGCCCCGCCGACGATATTTTCGTCCGCATTGAGCGTGAGCTCGATGTCGATACCGAGGGACAACTCATCGCGTCTGTCCTGTCGAAAAAGATCGCGGCCGGCTCGACGCATGTCGTCATCGATATCCCGGTCGGACCGACCGCCAAGGTCCGCAGCGAGGTATCGGCGCGTCATCTTTCGGAACGGATCAACTCCGTTGCAGCGCATTTCGGGCTCTTGGCTACTTGCATCATGACCGACGGGTCGCAACCGGTCGGTCGCGGCATTGGCCCGGCCCTGGAAGCGCAGGATGTCCTCGCGGTTCTCCAGGGTGGACCCGATGCACCAGATGATTTGCGCCGACGCGCAACGGCATTAGCTGGCGCCGCGCTGGAGATTGGCGGGAAGGCCGCCAAGGGGGAAGGAGCGGCTGCTGCGCTTGCGACCCTTGCGGACGGACGAGCGTGGAAGAAGTTCCAGGCCATATGCGAGGCGCAGGGTGGAATGCGTGCACCGCCACGGGCATCCAAGGTTCATCCGCTGATCGCACCGCGTGCAGGTCGCATCGTTCATATCAACAACCGCAAGCTTGCAAGACTTGCAAAGCTTGCCGGCGCGCCCGAAGCCAAAACAGCGGGTGTCTACCTGAACGTGAGCCTCGGCCAGGAAATCGACAAAGGTCAGGCACTGCTCGATATCCACGCGGAGTCCTCACGCGAACTTGCCTATGCCCTGGAATATGCGCGGAGGAGTCCGGATATTATCGAAATCGAGCTTTCGTCGTGACGGTCCTAGTCGCGACCGGATGGTTGAACGCGCTGCAACGCTACCTACTCGCAATAGCGACCGGGATCTGACCTGGGAGTTCGCCGATATGCCGCTTTACGAACTGTGGAAAACCATCAGAGCCTTAGCCGGCACCGCCCCTTGTCTTCCAGCACAACCTCCGTTGCCAACAGGGTCCAGGAGATGGCGCCCTAGCGGCCAGTGGGGCCGACGATGCCGAGAAATCGGAGGCGGCGCGGGCAGCAGTCTGCGCCACGAAGGGTTTTCTTCGACCGCTTTTCCAAGGCAAGCATGACGATACAAGGTTCAACCCGTGCAAGCGGATATCCCTGATGCCAAGGCAGATGATCGAGATAGTCAGCTTAACTGCAGTCGTCGTTCTGGCGACGATGGCGTTCATCTGGGTCGTGCTACCCCTTTACGGCGCCGTGCTCTGGGCCGTCATACTGGCGATCCTGTTCAACCCGTTGCAGCAATGGCTGGTCATACGGCTCGGCGGACGCCGCCTGGCGGCGGCGGCAAGCATTTTGGTCTGCATCTGCATCGTTGTCATTCCAGGATCGCTCCTCCTTGCCGCAGTCGCACAGGAAACCACGGCCCTTTATGTCCGCATCAGCACGCGCGAATTCGATCTGGCTGCAATGCTGGGACAAGCCCACGCCGCATTGCCTTCTTTCCTGACGGATGCGCTGTCGGCCATCAACCTAGGGAGTGCCGAGGAACCCCAAGCCGACCTTGCCGCGCATCTCCGTCAGGTGGTTCAGGCGATAGCGTCGAGAGCAGTGGCCATCGGCCAGAACACGGCGCAGTTCGTTGTCACCCTGGGCGTCATGCTGTATGTGCTGTTCTTTCTGTTCCGCGACGGCGTCGAGCTGGCTGCCACGATCCGCAATGCCAGTCCCCTGGACAAGCGCTACACGGATCATATCCTCGGAAAGTTCGCCGAGGTGGTGAAGGCTACGGTCAGGGGTAATGTCATTATCGCAGCGATCCAGGGTACCATCGGCGGCATCACCTTCTGGCTGTTGGACATTCATGGGGCGCTGCTGTGGGGCGTAGTGATGGCAGTGCTGTCACTGTTGCCGGCGGTGGGGGCGTTCCTAGTCTGGGTTCCGGCCTTTGCCTGGCTGCTGTTGACAGGGCAGTATCTGAATGGGGCGATCCTACTTGGTGTGGGCGTGCTGGTCATCAGTACCATCGACAACCTGCTGCGGCCCCGCCTGGTGGGTAGGGGAACCCGGTTGCCGGATTACGTGGTGCTCGTTTCGACTCTGGGCGGACTGGCGCTGTTCGGCATGAACGGTTTTGTCATTGGCCCGCTGATTGCGGCGCTGTTCGTCGCAGTCTGGTCACTGTTCAGTAGCGACCAGACCCAGTCCTAGGCATTGGGCAATCAGACTGTCTCGATTACATCCCTCAGTGCCTGGATGGGGGCCGCACTTTTGGAGGTTTCACAGGCGCCCAGAATTGTTGCTGGACAAAGCGCTTGAACCGAGATCAGGCCCAAAATACTCCCATCTTCCGCCTCATAGTAAGCCAGTTCCTCACCAATCAACGCTGCTCTTGGGTGCCGCGCGTAGCCAGCAATCGCGTTGAACCGGACTTTGGAAATCACCTTCATATCAGCGCCTTGAATATTGACATTTGTGTTTATGCTATGTGTCGGATTGGACGCGGGACGCCAATGCTTCGATACGGGGTGAATTGTCATTCGTTAAAAGGCTTCTTCGACCTAGGCGCCGCCTAGCAGGGGCTCCAAGCATATCCAGTGTGCTAGCCGGAACAATTCATGAAGCCGTCGTTTCGCACCGTATTGGCATGACGTCGCCCATTCTGGTTTGACCCGCACAACGGACTTTGACGCCCGGTTTTTTGTCCCTGGCGTTGATGTGAGTAAGGTTGTGCGGGTTGATGTTTCCGGGTGAGCGGGGCGCTTGGCGTCAGGCGGGACACGGTGGTTCGAGGGCGCGGAATAGCAGAGTGAGAAGCTTCCTGCGCGGACAGCAGGTCGGAAGCGTGATGACGA